>JAUWBJ010000098.1 GCA_030605095.1 Candidatus Omnitrophota bacterium
TAAAAAATTCGATTGTGTTCATATGAAGTGGGATATTCAGCAGCAAATTCTAAAAGAATTTTCAGGGATACCCGATGAAGAAGCACACAAAATTCAAATGTCTAAAGTTATGCAAAACCCCATCTTAGGCCCATTTTACAAAAAAGTGCGCTTGGTAAGAGGAGCTTCGACAAAATGAAACTTTGGCATTCCCTGCTTGCCGCCGAGGAAGAAGTAGATTACACAATCGAAAAAATGCCGGAGATAGTAAATAAACTGCGTCAGCTCTCGCCGTTCGTGACAAAATAATTCCGGCAGGAACTGTTCTAAAAAAGGTGCAAAACGCCAAAGGAGAGAGTTGAACCCTTCCCTGTAATCTAAAATAAGGAACGCGACACTTGGTGCTCAAATACGGTCGGGGGAGCATAAGCACGTGCGAGCACACTGCTTCTAAAGACAACAAAACTGTAACCTCTTTCCTTACGGTACATTACAAAATTGCAAATTTGTAAAGATTGCATTCTTTTACAGCTGTTTGCACCTGTTTTTACCCCATTGCGGGTAGCTGCCCCCACCAAAGACCCCTGCTTTCGCAGGGGCAAGCTTACCCCCCTGAAAAGGGGGGTTCCATCCCAGGGCTCAACGCCTGCCGGAATCCGGATGCGAGATTGCACGCAATTGCACGTCAACAAATGGTAAATAAAATGTGTGCAGCTCCTGACTGTATTTCTCAGAGACATTTATGTACAATGATTTTCACTGAGAAAGGATTTAATCAATGCTTCAAATCGTTCTTTCCAAACAGAATCTTCTCAGCGAAAAAGCCATTGTGCTTTATTTTGTTCTGCTGAAATTAGTCATCTGTCTATTTCCCTTTGAATACGGCTTTTTCAGGGACGAACTATACTATATCGCGATGAGCGACAATTTAGATTTCGGCTATGTAGACGTTCCGCCGCTTGTTCCGTTTCTTCTTGCCATCGTCCGGGCCCTTTTCGGGACATCGTTTATTTCCTTGCATCTTCTTCCAGCGGTTTGTGGGGCTCTCGTTGTTGTGCTCACCAGCTCAATGGTTAAAAAGATGGGTGGCAATTTCAATGCGCAGGTCCTTGCCCTTACATGCGTTACAATCGCTCCCATCTACCTATTCTGGGAGAGTGTGTACACTTACGACGTTTTCGACAAACTCTGCTGGACATTAATGCTCTATGTGATGGTGTCACTTCTTGAAACCGAAGACAAAAAATATTGGATTTTTTTCGGCTTAGTCGCTGGGCTTGGATTAATGACCAAGATTACGATACTTTATCTGGGGTTTGGAATATTCTTAGCTTTACTGCTGACTAAGGAGAGAAAATATTTTTTGAGCCGACAGTTATGGATAGGCGCAGTTATAGCGTTTTTGATTTTCTCTCCTTATATTCTGTGGCAGATTAAAGAAGGATTGCCAGCTTTGGAGTACTATAAAACTTATGCTTCGGGAAAACCTTGGCCGGCGACGCCACTGGAATTTATAAAAAATCAAATTGTGACAATGAATCTTCTTGCTTTTCCCGTATGGCTTGCAGGTCTTTACTATTTCATCTTTAACGAAAAAGGGAATAAATTTAAGGTTTTAGGGTATGCGTATATTGTTATTTTAATCATTTGTATTATTCTAAAGGTAAAATTTTACCTGATAGCTCCGTTCTACACTGTTTTGTTTGCGGGAGGGGCTGTTTTTATTGCTGGATTTGCCGAGAAGCACAAGGTTGGCTGGCTGAAAAGAAAGCCTGCTATAATGATATTTTTGACAGGGCTTCTTCATATTCCGTTTATAAGGCCTGTTTTGCCGGTCGATGTCTTTATAAAGTATACAGGAAGGGACGCATACATGGGGGTAAAAGCAGAGCGACACAAGCTTGGCAGTCTTCCCCAGCATTTTGCGGACAGGTTCGGCTGGGAAGAAATGGCGGCAAGCGTTGCGGAAGCATACAATACTTTGTCTGAAGAAGAAAAGGCAAAAGCCTGTGTGCTCACGGAAAATTACGGAGAGGCAGGAGCAATCTGGGTCTTCGGTGAAAAATACAATCTCCCTAAACCGATAAGTGGACATCTCCAGTATTTTATCTGGGGGCCGAGAGAATATTCGGGCGAAGTGGTAATCTCGTTAGGCATTCCCTCAAAGAGCTTAAAAAATCACTTCGATGATGTCCAGATGCTCGGAAAAACCGAATGTGCGTTAGCTATACCTCATGAAAACAATTTGCCTGTTTATGTTTGCAGAAAACCTAAAAAGCCACTACAAGAAATATGGCCATTTTTTAAGCATTTTGACTAAATCCCTGTAGCATAAAACACAGGAAGCCATTGCCTCCAGAATCACCAGTGCACAGTAATGCTGCCAGCGTATCTCAAAGAAGTTAACATCAAATCACTTATTTTGTTTGGGCGATTTCGCCCGCTCGAAAGTTGACTGCAGAATACACAACAACAATTTTTCAGGATATGATATTCAGCTTTAGCAGGGGCGTACTTTGATCGCACAAGGACGGTCCTTTTCGCCTTTCCCAATCTCGTACTCGACCTTCTGGCCTTCATCAAGGGATACTCCGCCTTCCGACTGGATTTCCGAGTGATGGACAAATAAATCGTCGCCGCCATCGTCCGGAACAATAAAACCGTATCCTTTCCTTTCGTTAAACCATTTTACTGTACCTGTACTCATGCGTTCTTCTCCTTTGGTCTCTGTATAGCGTCCATAATGCAAATTTCGTAACCTTTTCTCAGGAGTATACTCTCGAGAAATGACGAGATACTCCTCACCAAAGCAATTATTAAACCGAAAGAGAGAGCGGAAGTAAAGTTATTTTAATATAGGTATT
>JAUWBJ010000069.1 GCA_030605095.1 Candidatus Omnitrophota bacterium
CCACAAGCGCTTTGCTCAAGGTATCTATCCTGGATTCGCAGCTCCATTTTATAATAAGACCCTCCTTGCGGATTGCATCGCATAGACGCTCAAGATACGTCTTGCTATTCGATATATTGGAATCTTGGAAATAATAAAATCGGATTCCGAATTTTTTAACGCCTTCCTTTATTTCTTTCACCACCCTATCGACCGGATAAAACCTTACACCCGACCAATATTTCGTTTCAAGGCAAAAGGAGCAATTGCCTATGCATCCGCGGGAAGATTCTATCGGCAGATATTTATCTTCTTTCAGCTTATCGGCCAGCGTGTTCCATGCGGGTATCGGGATTTTTCCGAGGTCGCTGATGTAACTCCGTCTTTCCGTGATTATCTCCCTCTGTCCTCTAAAATACGATATTCCCTTAATACCGGGGATGCCTCTTCCCTTTCTAAGCGCAGACGCCAATTCCTGAATAGTATCCTCCCCTTCGTAAAAAACATTTATATCGGCGTATTTTCTCGCCTTCGGGAAATTTATAATTCCCGCTCCGCCGATTATAATTTTTAAATCCGGACTTATACTTTTCACAAACTTTGCGATTCTGATTATAGACTGCGCTTTCGTCAGGAAAGTCGTGGATATGCAGGTGGCGTATTTTGTGTCTCGCACTTTCCGCGCAATATCTTCTTCGTTATTCTGATAAAAATCATTTATGCACGATACGAAAAACCTTTTTTTATTAAGGCAGGCCGCCAGAATAGGCACGGCGTACGCAGGAAAACTATATGCCTTCCGGAAGATTTTTATAAAGTCTCTTCCGTAAGGCGTAAAATACGGAGGAATGCCCTTAAAAACATTACTGTTATCGGTAAGGCGCGTTTCCATCGGTTCCTGGCCGCCTATAATTAAAAAATCCTGCTTTGTTTTCATATTTGCCATCGCTTAATCAAAGTCGAGGTCAGAATCTCCGGATGAAACAAACCAATTCCTTCTGAGAGAGGCCAGACCGAGACAAGATTCGGACACGTTTTCTTTATAAATATTAAGCATGAAAGAATTTTGCGATTTTATCCTTACAAAACCGCCACCCACAAGAGAACGGCTTACATGCCTGTTTAAAATATCGCATTTTATAAAGAGCGCTCCTCTCTCTTTAAAAAACTCTGTTACTCCGCCGAGCAATTTGCGCGAGCATGCCGCCTCCCGCGGATCAATTAAAATATCCGATATTATGCCGATTTTTCTGCCTTTTAATTTTCCCCTTTTAACTTCGCCTTCCCGCACTATCGCAAAACCCTTCATGCTACCGTGCTTTTTTACTGTAAGCGCGGTATATACCCATAATGGCTGCCCGACATAACGCCATTTGAGAAACGCGGGATCTCTTTTTACGATACACGGATAATAGGCAGATATTGAATTCCAGAAATTTTTGAAGTCGTCCCCAAAATCGTGCACTACCTGAAGGGCTATCGCCTCATCATGTTTCCCGCTTCTGAAAGATAAACTCTTTCCCGCAAAATACACAATCTTTCCAGCCGCCGAAGCAAGAAACCGGGGCAATTCATAAGCGTTTAAAAAAGCTTCAAAATCCGTTATCTTTACGTAGCGCGGGATGGCGCCGATGTTTATAAAACCGCTTTTCTTGAAAACGCCGTAGGAATTCTCGTTCATCCCTCCGAGAAGAAAAAACGCAAAATCCCTCCTTACTATTTCCCTCGCATGTTGAATTAGAAACGCGCTTACGCCTACGTTTCTATATCTCTTAAGCACAGCCAGGTCTGATCCCCACGCCAAGCGGTAATATTTATCCCCTATCTTAACATCCGCGGGTATGACGTGAAATTGCCCGATGAGGGTATTTTTATAATCAGCCAGATATCCGAAATTCTTTAAGCCCCTCGAGGCCGGATTATTATCGTATTTCCAGCGCCACAGGTTGAATATTTTTTCCCGATCACTGAACCTGGAGGCGTTAAACTCATCCCTATATACCTCTACGTTAAATTGAGCCACCTTCCCGGGATCCAGAGAGCGCATTTCCTTTATGGAGAAATCCTTTTTCAATCTCCCAACGAAACTTCTTATGTTTCTATCTACCGAACTTTTTTGCATAATGAAAATACCTTTTGATACATGCTATACCAGTCATAAGAGCCGCGCAGGACTTTTTGAAACTCGCTGATTTCATTAAGCCAGGAGATTCTTATGCGCCTTAGCCGGAAAAGATCCGTTTTTTTCGTGTTGGCGCCGTGTATTGCCGTAAAAGCGCATGAAAAACCCTCGCCCCTAACAGCGTCGATAACTTTACCATCAAAGGAGCTTTGCCATCCAAAAGGATATGCAAAGGTATCGATTCTCTCGCCGGTTTTATCTTTCATAATCTTTTTTGCTGTGCCTATTTCTTCTTTCAAATCTTCGCTACCAAGACCTGCCAGATTCCTGTGAGACAGCGAATGGCAGCCGAATTCAAATACGCCGCTTTTGCGCATCTCGCCGATGTCCTGCCAGGAGAGGTACTCCGCGGATGCGTTTTTCTTTCTGCCCACAAAACCGGCGGTAAGAAAAACGGTTGCCTTTAGTCCGTATTTTTCAAGAATGGGAAAAGCGTTTCTGTAATTATCCAGGTATCCGTCGTCAAAAGTTATGCAAACATTTCTCGCCGGGATTTCCGCCTCTCTAACTAAAATTTTGCACGCCTCATTAACACTAATCGTTTTATATCCGTTTTCCGCAAGGTAGCGCATCTGTTTTTCAAAAAGGCCGCGCGGCGTAGTCATCTGTTGCCATTCCCCAGGAATAAAAGAGTCTGTTATGTTGTGATAAACCAAAGTGCGTATAGACGTTGTATTCTCCGGGCGGCGAGAGAACAAATCTGACACGGAAGAGGCACCTTTCACGAGCGCGATTTTTAGGGGGAGGAGATTTTTTTTATTGTTCATCGCCATTTACGCCGTGCGATTTCAGCATTTTCTTGAGGCTTCCTATATCTTTTAACGAGAGAATTTCTTCCATGGAGAATTTTACGTGGAAGGCCTTTTCGATTTCCGTAATCAAAAGAAGCCCCCTGAATGAATCCCAGCTCTTTACGTTCATCGGCGAGGTGCTGCCTGTTATCCGGTTGGGTTTAATCCTTAAAACCTTCGATACAACCTTGTTAAACTTCTTCATTTTGAAATAATCTTTATATGTTTGATTTGCCGGGTAAGGCTGGGGGTTTTGCCCTTTTCGTAAAGCGTGATAAGCGCATCTTTCGGATTACACTTGCGCGGGAGCAGGGCACATTTCTTAAGAAAATTGATAACAGGCTGGTTTTTTTCGGTCTTTTTATAAGAGGCGGAAAGCATACTGACCTTTGCTTTGACGCTCCTCCCGATGAGGTCTGAGAGAACCGCTTCTTCGATATTCCGCCCCAGAATGCGGCAGCTCAGAAGAAAAGTATCTACAAACCATTTTTTTTGATTTTTTCGGACGATTAGGGCGCCTGTTATACCGTAATCGCCGTATTTATCTTTCACGCTAACATAATATACGCCATAGCGCCTATCCAGCGCAAGGCGTTCGATTTCTTTTTCCTGATAGCGTTTAGTCGAAAAATTGAACTGGTTGGTCCTTGTCGTAAGCTGCGCGATTCTGGGAAAGCTGAATTTATCGGCAGGGCTTACTTCCACCGTAATAGAGAGATGTTTTAAATATCCGGAAATGTTCTTAAAAGCGCCTGTGGACGCTTTTCGTTTTCTTTCGGCGACGTAACGCGTGCTCCGTTTTTTATCCTCATGGGTAAACTGCAGGGTATCCAGCTTCTTTATGTTCCTCAGAAATCCGGGATAACATGATATGTCTTCCGGCAGGTCCGGACAGAAAACCTGTGGCAATGCCATCTTTACAAGCTCGCGTATTCTTTTATCGTCTTCCAGAAAAATCATGCTGTCAAGCCCGACATTTATATCCTTCGCGATTTCCACAAGATTTTTTACCTTGTTCTCCCAATTTATTTTAAGTGATGCGAAATGATGTTCCTTGAGTATCGTGTAGGGATGTTCCCTCAAAACTTTAAGCGCATCTTCCTCATTATTGCTGCTGTTTATGGCAAGTATAATACCCCTCTCGAAAAGGGCAAGCAGATATTTTTGAAATTCCATGTAAGCATTGCCCGGCGGCAGAGGACCCAATTTAATCCCTTCCAGCCCGTCCTCGCCCACTATGCCGCCCCAGAGGGTATTATCCATGTCGAGAACGATACACTTTCTTGAGAGGCCTAAAAGAGCCCTTATATACCGCATGTATTCTTCGCATAAAACCGGGATTTTATCCAGCGATATCTTTATGTCGGCCAGATAGAGCAGCTTATCGTCAACCATATTTTTCTTCCCCGCGCCGGACGCAAACGAATCATAATCAAAGACAAAAACGGAATTATACTTATTAAATCGTGATATAAGTTTGTTTAACTCTTTTATCATATCAAAATAGCCGAACTTTTCTTTCGTCTCCAGAATGCCTATCGGTGAATATACAGGAATTTCAAAATTATTCATTACCAATATGCCGGATCCGTATTTTACGAATGCACTTACAAAAACTGATAATTTCTTGTAATTCTCCCTGGTGGCATCCATTCGTTTTCTTTCCGAACCGCTGTATGGGTTAAAAAAGATATCCCCGAAAAAAGATTTCGCATCCACAAATAAAAATGTTATATCCGGTTCGAAATTATATAGCTTGCTGTCCTTATTTACGAGCTCATTTGCGTATTGGTTATAATCGCCTATGTAAAACGAGGCTTTAATGCCGGCATCATGGCACTTAACGTTAAGCACCTCTCTAAATCCGTTCAGTGTAAAGGACCCGAGAAAGGCTATCTTGATTTTTTTGTTAAAGCCTTTTTTCTTTCCGCGGGAGGCGGTCTTTCTGTCTATTGTCACGTACTCGCTTAAAGAAAATTCTTTCATTGCGTTACTTCCGTATTTGGGCTATCGAAGAAGCCATGGCAATTTTACCGGCAATCATCGCGTCTACAAATATCCTGCAGCTTTTGCCTATTCTTTTGTGCAATATCCTTACTTTTCTCCTGTTCTCGCCTTTGGTCAATATTTCGATAAACTTCAAGGGAACGGGTTTTCCGAACGAGCTTAACGCTTTAAAAACCGCTTCTTTGCAGACAAAATGGCGCGCGAAGTAGGCTTCCGCATTTTTCTTCTCCAGGCAATATTTTACTTCCCTATCGGTAAACACGTTTGCGAGAAACTCTCTATTTTTTACGATATCCTTGAATCTTTTTATTTCCTCTATATCGCAACCTACGGCAACCAAAATAAAAACTCCTCCCCTAAATATTTTCTTCGGCGGTCTTCGATTTTCTTTACTATAAATCCGGGGAATAACACCGCACCCGCAAGAATACCGTAAGTTTTAATATTACACATATCCAGACGTATGGATTTTAAAGCCGTGATTATTGATGCTTTTCGCTTATACTTAAAAAGTTCACATAACGATAATGTTGCTAACTGCTGAGACATGGCTTTACCTAAAAGTTTTTTTTGAGGCTTTGAAAGAGCCTTCCCGTTAAACCTGGTCATTGCGTCCAAAATTTCGGTGGCTGTCCGTTCCACGTCGGAGGTAGCATTAGTACCGTATAGCCTGTATTCGGTCAATGGTTCCTTAATAAACTTTATGTCATAGTTATAAAGGAGACGAAAGTGATAAAGCTCGTGTTCTGCCGCAATTTTATAAAAAGGATTGTATAAACCCACGACATCAAATATTTTCTTCCTTATCATTGTAGTGCACTGGCAAATATGAAAATGGCCTTTTAAAAAATTCTCGAAACTGCACTTTTTTTCCCGGCTAAATTTTTGCAAAACCGTTCCTTTTCTCCTCTCGCCCTTTGAATTGATAATATAGGTATCGCTGAAAACCAGGGACACATCCGGATTTTCATCAAGTATTTCCGTTTCTTTTTCGAGCCTTTCCGGCAGCGATATGTCGTCTTGATCCATGCGCGCTATGTATTCCCCGCGCGATAAGGTTAGTCCTTCATTCAAGGTATTCATCTGCCCCATATTTTTTTCGTTTTTTATTAACCTTATTCGGCTATCATCAAATGATTTAATAATTTTCGCCGAATTATCGCGGCTTCCATCATCTATAATTAAAAGTTCATAATCCTTGTATGTCTGATTCAGCGCGCTTTCTACGGCTTCTCGCAGGAATTTTTCCCCGTTATAAACCGGC
>JAUWBJ010000095.1 GCA_030605095.1 Candidatus Omnitrophota bacterium
GCAGAACTTTGCTGGAGAGATTCGGAGAGAGAATAATTTTTTCCGTTGACGTAAAAGACGGAAAGGTTGCTATCAAGGGCTGGAAGGAAGTTTCAGAAAAGGATGCGGTTGAATATATCAAAAAAGTGGAAGAGCTTGGCGCAAAGAAGATTATATACACAGACATATCCAGGGACGGCATGATGACCGGGCCTAATTTAGAAACATTGAAGGAGATTTTGCCATTAACGTCGTTAGAAATCACTGCCTCCGGCGGGATTTCAAGCATAGAGGATATAAAGGTTCTAAAAAAGCTGGAAAAAGACGGGCTTCGGGCAGTTATCGTAGGTAGAGCCCTTTACGAAGGTAAGCTTGACTTGAAGGAGGCATTAGATGTTGGCTAAAAGGATTATTCCATGCCTGGATGTTAAAGAAGGAAGGGTTGTAAAGGGAATAAACTTTGTAAACCTGAGGGACGCAGGTGACCCGGTAGAGAATGCTAAAATCTATAATGACGAAGGCGCCGACGAGTTAGTCTTTCTGGATATAACGGCAAGCCTTGAAAAGCGAAAGACTATGGTAGAGGTGGTAAAGCGCGTTGCCGAGAAAGTTTTTATGCCCTTTACGGTAGGGGGCGGCATAGGTTCACTGGAAGATATAAGAAATCTTTTAAATGCGGGTTGCGATAAAGTTTCGATAAACACCGCGGCAGTTAAAAGGCCGGAGTTTATAAAGGAAGCCGCTGATAAATTCGGGACACAGTGTATTGTGGTTGCTATAGATGCCAAGCGCGATGCGAAAACGTGGGAAGTCTACATAAACGGTGGCCGCGAGCGAACGGGATTAGACGCGATAGAATGGGCAACGAAGGTTGCCTCTTTAGGAGCGGGAGAGATTTTGCTTACGAGCATGGATAGAGACGGCACAAAAGACGGGTACGATATAGAGATTACCTCGAAAATAGCCGAAGCCGTTAATATACCCGTCATAGCGAGCGGCGGTTGCGGGAGTTTAGAACATTTTTATGAGGCGCTCACAGACGGCAAGGCAGACGCGGCGCTAGCTGCAAGCGTGTTTCATTTTCGGGAGTTTTCAATAAAAGAGGTTAAGGAATACTTGAAGTCAAAGGGAGTAGAGGTAAGGATTTAGGAGGTTAAATGAAGCTGAATTTTAACGAAAAAGGATTAACCCCCGCGATAATACAGGATTACAAGACAGGTAAGGTTTTGACCCTTTGTTACATGAACGAGGACGCATTGAAAAAGACCCTCCTGGAAGGCAAGGTTTATGTTTTTCGAAGGTCAAAAAATAAAGTTATGTTGAAAGGAGAAATATCGGGTAACATCCAGACTGTGAGAGAAATTTTCGTTGATTGCGGGAATAATTCAATTCTCTTTAAGGTTGAACAGAAGACCGCCGCCTGCCACGAGGGGTATTTTACCTGCTATTTTAGAAAGATTGATAAAGACGGAAACGAAGAAATAATAGAAAAAAGAGTATTTAATCCAAAAGATGTTTACGAAGCCGACTAAAAAAGAATTCATAAAACTGGCAAAGAAGGGAAATCTTATTCCAGTTTATAGAGAAATACCGGCTGATTTCGAGACGCCCCTATCTCTCTTCACGAAAATAGATGTACCCCGCCCTTTCTCGAAAAGGCGGGGCAAAGGAAAATTTTCCTATCTCCTGGAATCCATAGAGGGCGGCGAAAGGATAGCCCGTTATTCGTTTCTCGGAAGCAACCCATCGTTAGTCTTTATGAGTAAAGGAAAAAAAATTACCATAGTAAAAGGAAAAAAGAAGAAAGTTTTTCAAACAAGCAAAGACCCGCTTACTGAAATTAAGAATATAATGAAAAGTTTTTCTTTTGTGCCCGTTAAGGGGCTTCCGAGGTTTTGCGGGGGGTTGGTCGGCTATATGGGCTACGATATGAGCAGGTTCTTCGAAAGGATACCCGACACCAGTAGAGACGATTTAAAATTGCCGGATTGCCTGTTCGTGCTGACCGATACCATGCTTATCTTTGACCATGTTGAGGGCAGGATAAAGATTGTTTCAAATGCTTTTGTCGGCAAAAACGCGTCCTCATCGTACGACGAAGCAGTTAAAAAAATCGAAGAAATCGTAAAACATCTTTCAAAAGCTAAAAGGATGCCGGAAGGGCCCGCAAGAGCAAAAAAAGCCGGCCGCGGGAAAAGCCGTATAAAGTCCAATTTCACAAGGCCGCAGTTCATGCGCATTGTAAGAAAGGCAAAGGAATATATAAGAGCGGGCGATATTATCCAGGTCGTGCTTTCCCAGAGATTCAAAAGAGATATACGCTCAAAACCTTTTGATATATACAGGGCCCTGCGAAGCATCAACCCTTCGCCTTATATGTTTTACCTTAATTTCGGAGAACTTAAGCTTATCGGCTCTTCGCCTGAGATCATGGTCAGGTGCGAAGATAAAAAAGTGGAACTAAGGCCTATCGCGGGAACAAGACGAAGAGGCCGTGATGAGAAAGAGGATAAGGTTTTGGCCGGGGAACTTTTAAGCGACCCCAAGGAAAGAGCCGAGCATATTATGCTGGTTGACCTGGGGAGGAATGACATAGGCAGGGTTTGCCGTTTTGACACCGTGAAGGTTTCAGAGTTTATGGTGATAGAAAAATATTCCCATGTTATGCACATCGTGAGCGATGTTTCGGGGGTTCTTAAACCCAAGAGCGATATATTCGACGTTGTAAGGGCCTCATTTCCTGCCGGCACAGTGGCAGGAGCGCCTAAAATACGCGCTATGGAGATAATCGATGAGTTAGAAAATATTAAAAGAGGTATTTATGCCGGAAGCGTGGGATATTTCAGTTTTTCCGGGAATCTGGATACATGTATCACGATTCGCACAATTTTAGTTAAAGGAAAGACAGCTTATGTTCAGGCCGGCGCAGGTATTGTCGCGGATTCCAGACCCGATAAGGAATACAAGGAAACGCAGAATAAAGCCAAAGCGATGTTAAAGGCTATCGAGCAAGCCGAAAGGGGACTTAGTTGATTTTATTGACACTCCCCACGCCTAAAGGCAGGGGATTCTCAGGCAACACCCGCTGATGCAGATGTTAGCGCCTGACAGCGCTGCCCACGCTGTCTTATTACGATAGCGGCATTTAAGTCTCTATCTAACACTAAACCGCAATGAG
>JAUWBJ010000011.1 GCA_030605095.1 Candidatus Omnitrophota bacterium
CGAAAAAAGTCTTAACCTCTGGACATTCGGCATAATAAGCCAAATAAGAGAGGAGCAACAACCAAAGAGTATGCCTAATTACACATTTACAATAATCAAAGAACCCAAACATGAAAGTGCCCAATTATCTTGACACTACTTTCCTATTATAAACATTGACATAAAAGCATTTATAGGATATAGTTGTTTAGAACGTTCTAAATGTTATTAACATAAATACTGAAAGGTAGTTTTATGAATGAAAAATTGGTAGAAGCGCAGGATATAATTCTTGGCAGAATAAGCCAGGTATGTCGCAAGCTTGGTTTAAACAATATCATGGTGCAGCTTTATTTGATACTTTATATGAACGATGAGTCAATGTCGCTTAATGAGATGGCTGAGCACCTTAAAATAAGCAAGGCAAGTGTCAGTGTAACGATAAGAGCGCTCGAGAGATACGGAGCTGTAAGCAGAGTATGGGTTAAGGGGTCGCGAAAAGATTATTATAAAGCAAAAATGGACATCATCGAAGTAATGATGGCAAGGGTCAAATCTATAACGCAGGATCGACTTTTAGAGATCGAGAATATGATAGATTCTTCATACGAAACCCTGAAAGGGATTAATTGCTTCAAGAAAGAGGAACAGGTATCCATAGAAGCATTTAGACGAAAGTTAGATATATTAAGAAGTCTCAGCAATAAGGCACAATCTTTATTTGATTTATTTAATTCAGAATTTTTAGTAAACATGCTGAATGCTAAAATAAAGCAAATAGGCGCAAAAGAGCCCTCCTCATATGGTGCTAAAGAATAAAAGTTCTTATATACAATTGCGGCATTATGGATAAACCAATTCTAGTAGTCGATATCCTTAGTTTTTCCAGTCTT
The DNA here is from genome assembly GCA_030605095.1 of Candidatus Omnitrophota bacterium. Taxonomy (GTDB): domain Bacteria; phylum Omnitrophota; class Gorgyraeia; order JABMRN01; family RBG-13-46-9. The sequence continues at coordinate 873 of JAUWBJ010000011.1, forward strand.
ATTATCATGCTTACAAAGTTCGCATCGGTTCGCCAGGTTTTTTATCTCCGTAAAGCTGAAGGCATTGTTAGCGGAATAATTCTCAAGATACTTAAGAAGCGGGGTTGGTCTTTTGAGAGAGTTTTATATACTTCGTCTCCCACCGACGGTATTTCTCCCTATAAAAAGCTTCATAAATTACTCATTGAAAAAAAGGAGCTTTGCAGAGAGGAGATTTTCGCAAAAGAATTAAACAAGGTAACCGGAATTTCTGAATACGAACGAAAAAGAATGGCAACCAGTTTTGCGAAATACGCTGGAGGCGAAATTTATTTTGCAGTGCAACTCTTTGTTTCTCTTAACAATGATTATTTTTCTCACGATATAATTCAAACAGTTTTGTTAAGGCGCAGTATATTTTCAAGTATCATCTCAGATATGTATAAAAATGCAGGGTTTACTACATATTTTTATAGATATTTCGGTCATGAAAAATACTTGCCTCTCGAAAACTATGTATTTGACAAAGTCTTGTTAGGCATAAAAATTTCAGGTTTACGTAGTTTTATCAAAACGATGCTGCTTATTTTTCAATCTTTTTTATTTAAATTTGTTTTTACAATTTCCAAGGTGCATAGTTTACATAAAAAACATAAGATATGCGCTTTGGTGTGTAACTATTTTGCTACAGAATCCGCAAATTGTCTACCATGGCAAAAGACCGTGGACAGTTATATAAAAGGTGAAACCCTTGTAGTGTGCCCCCCGTCTTTTTCAGATGCGGCAAAGAGATTTTACAAAGAAAGGTCAAGCCAACTTATAGAGTTCAGCTTCAAATCTTTTCAGAGCAATATGCCTATTGAAATGAAAAAGACATGGTCTTATTTTTCCAATTTCTTTCTGAAAAATATAGTGATATACCGCAAGCTATTCGGTTTAAAAAGCATTAACCGTTGGATTTCAAAGCATCTTTTGGCCGCGTTAATTTATTTGAGTTTTTTCGAAGCCCTGTTTAAGTATAGCGGATCAAAGATATTTTGGAGCATGAAAGAGCAGGATTTTGGGATGCAAATGGCTGCAATCGCCATTAACAGGTTAGGTGGAATAAGCCTTGGGACTACATGGAGCCAAAATCCCTTTCCAGAATGGGAGAGCCAGCATAACGAACTTGACGTTTTCTTTTTGTGGGGTACGCGGTTAGCGAAAATTCGAAAAGACAATTATGATCAGTGCCATTTTTTTGTTACAACAGGCTATCCTGCCGATAGAACGTTTAACCGTGAGCTTGATAAGGCGAATGATTTTCGTAACTTACTTTTTAATCGATATAAAGCAAAAAACATTCTCAGTTTTTTTGATGATGTAGTAGCAGAAGATGTATTTGTTCCACCGCAAGAATTTTCCGGGCTATACGAAGAAATATTCGCATGGCTCGAAGAGGACCCGGCAAATTTTCTTATTATTAAGGCAAAGCGTGCCGAGACCATAAACAAATACGCTGCCCTTAAGAAAAAAATAGACGATTTTTGCAAAAAAAGACGCATTTTTATTTTGTATGATAGGGCAGCTATCTATCCCGGGCTAGCTGCCGACACAACCATTAGTCCATCTATGACGTTACTGTCTCTTGTAGGTCTGTTAGGCCGTCGGGTTATTTTCTATGATATTCATAACGTAACCGAGGACTACCCCTTGGCCCTTCCTAATGTTCGCATTATTTCCAGAAGAAAAGAGGTAAGGCAAGCGATAAATAGCGCCATTCAAGAAAGCCATGAAATGCGGTACCAAGAAAACCGGAAACCGATAACCGGCTCAGCTATTGACTCTTTTGGCGATGGAAAAGCGGCTGACAGGATTTGCGGATACATACATAATCTCTTAAAGAAGTTTAAGGAAGGTTTCTCAAACACCGAAGCCATGGCTTTTGCGAACGAACAGTATATTAAAAAATATGGGAAAAATACTGTAATCATGGGACCTTTAAAAGCTTCTTGATGAATATTTTATGCCCGTTAATGAGGAAAATCTCTCTGCTTTTATTCATTGATTGAGAAAATTGAAAAATATGAAAAAGAAAATTCTTGTAAAAGGTTTATTCTAAAAATATAAATTAATAAAAGCCTGCCTACCGGCAGGCAGGGAGACGTTATGAATTAAAATTTAATAAAGGCAGAGGATATATTCCTGGATAGAATAAATCAGATATGCAATAAGTTCGGTCTCAATAATATCATGGCTCAACTTTATGCCATACTTTATTTGAGTAATAAACCCTTATCTCTGGATGATATGCTTGAGCGCCTTAAGATCAGCAAGGGGAGCGTAAGCGTCAATATAAGAGCGCTTGAGCGATATGGCGTTGTAAGAAGAGTGTGGGTTAAAGGTTCTCAAAGGGACTATTATGAGGCAGATACAGATATCTATAAGGTGATAATGGAAAGAGTCAAATCAATGGTACAGGGGAGGCTCTCGGAAGTTGACAATATGATAAAATCTTCATACCACGCCCTTAACTCGGTTAACTCTTCCAACAAAGAGGAAAAAGAAGCAATAAAAGTATTCAAGCAGAGATTGGGCGAATTGAGCAATCTTCAGAATAAGGCACAGTCTCTTTTTAATTTAGTCAACGCAGGTTTTTTAAATACTATGCTAAATACTAAATTTAAGCGAAATAACAAAAAAGAAGCTTTAGTATAGGGGAAGTTTTGAGTTGTAAACGTATTCGTTGCCGCAGCAGGTTCGAAAGGCGTTTCATGAAAAAACATTAGTAATGAAATCCTAAAGATAATGAAGGAGTTAAGGGTATAAAATGTTTATTTCAGAGATAGGGTTAAATCACAAAGGCAATGAAGCCAGAGCATTTAAAATGCTCAAAGAATTGGTTAATACTGGTGTTGATGCGATTACTTTTCAAATTGTAGAACCAGTATGTTACGAAAGAATCAAAGGGTGTGGAAAACCGCTTAGCAAAAATTTTTATAGAAATGTAACAGATTTTGTTCATAAAAATAAAAAACTTATTGGCTTTACAATTACAGATAAAAGCATGGTTTCATTTCTTAACATAATTGGAGCAGATTTCTGGAAAACAGTATACTTTTCTATTTCAGATGATGCGCTTCAGAGTGAATTACAGAAAACAAAGAAACTAACTTTTGTATCTACGGGGACTTCGGGTGAGAAAGAGATACTTCGGGTAAATAAAAAATTAAAAAATGTAAGATTTATTCATACCCAATTATCACATAGGGTAGAGGATGTTAATTTAAAGGCTATAAGTAGGCTTAAGAATCTTACAAACAGAGAAGTCGCTTTTGGGTTGCATTGTTCAAATCCCTATGTGCTCTATCTATCAGTAGCATTCGGCCCCTCAGATACCTTTTTTTATGTGAAAGAGAATTCGCAAGAAAAATATCCTGATGATCAGCATGCGATTATTATAAATAAAGTAAACGTAATAGTGAAGAGATTAAAAATTTTAGAAAAAGCTTTGGGAAAAGGGGTAAAAAGAAAAATGGAGAAAAAAATAGAATGAGTATATACCAATATTGCCATATATAATGAAAAAATCGAAGAGGCTTTGACCCTAAAGTGAAACTAAAAAACAAAAAAGTTCTTATAACAGGTGCAGATGGCTTTATCGGAAGTCATCTTGTTGAAGCATTGTTAAAACGCGGCTGCAAGGTTAGGGCTTTCGTGTATTACAACGCTTTTAATTCCTGGGGATGGTTGGATAGTTTTGGCAAGAATAAATTAAAAAAATTAGATATTTTTGCAGGTGATATCCGAGATCCAAATGGCGTCAGAAAAGCTATGAAAGGCATTGACATAGTCTTTCATCTGGCAGCTCTGATTGGAATCCCCTTTTCTTATCATTCACCCGATTCCTATGTAGATACTAATATAAAAGGTACGTTGAATATACTCCAAGCGGCTTTGGAGTTTAGCATTAGAAGAATTTTTGTAACCTCCACCTCTGAAGTATATGGAACGGCAAAAAATGTGCCTATAGAGGAAGAGCACCCCCTGCAAGGTCAGTCGCCGTATAGTGCTTCAAAAGTAGGCGCGGATAAAATAGCAGAATCTTTTATTAAGTCTTTTGACGCTCCACTTACCATTGTACGCCCTTTCAATACTTATGGACCAAGGCAATCGGCGAGAGCTGTAATACCCGCTATTGTAATACAATTGCTAAACGGAGCGAAGAATATAAAGCTCGGATCACTACATCCTATAAGAGATTTTGTATATGTCAAAGACGTATGCGATGGATTTCTAGCCGTTGCTAATTCAGATAAAACAATCGGTGAAGAGATAAACATCGCTTCTGGAAAAAATATCAGTATCGGTGATTTAGCCCGTAAGATTATCAAAAAAATAAATCCTAAGGTAAAAATAGTCTTAGACCAACGAAGAGTTAGACCAGAAAAGTCAGAAGTAATGCGGCTTCTAGGGAGTAATAAAAAAATTAAAGAATTAACTGGTTGGCAGCCAGAATACTCTTTAGATAAAGGGCTTGACGAAACAATAAAATGGTTCAAGGATAAAGAGAATTTGAAATCATACAAGGCAGACATTTATAATGTATAAGGAAATTTATTTAGATGCCCCAAACCTTGGAGAAACAGAAAAGCAATATCTGGCTAGATCCATAAGCATCGGCTATGTTTCGACTCTCGGTCCTTTTGTATCAGAATTTGAAAAAAAATTTGCTAAGTATTTAAATGTAAAAAAAGCTGTTTCTACGCAAAGCGGAACCGCAGCCCTTCATATGGCCTTATATGAACTTGGCATAAAAAAGGGGAACGAAGTGATTGTGCCGGCTTTAACCTTTGTTGCAACGGTAAACCCTGTTAAATATGTAGGCGCAGAACCCGTTTTTGTAGATGTGGATCCGGACACCTGGAATATTTCGCCCGGAGAGATAGAGAAACACATAACCGAAAAAACAAAAGCAATAATACCGACTCATCTTTATGGCAATCCCTGCAACATGGATGAGATAATGGAAATCGCCAAAGAATATAAGCTCTTTGTAATAGAAGATGCAACAGAAAGTTTGGGGGCAAAATACAATGATAAGCATACCGGAACTTTCGGGGATTTAGGGTGTTTCAGCTTTAACGGGAATAAGATTATCACCACCGGTGGCGGAGGATTGGTAGCAGGAAACAACGGTAAAAGGTTAGAACATATAAAGTTTTTAGTAAATCAGGCCAGGGGTGAATCCAAAGACCACTATCATCCTGAGATAGGTTTTAACTATCGTATGACGAATTTAGAAGCGGCATTAGGCCTGGCGCAGATGGAGAGATTAAATGAATTTTTAATCAAAAAACGAAAATTTCACGATATATACAGAAAAAAACTTAAAGATACGGAAAACATGCACTTTCAGGAAGAATACGAAAACGCAGAAAGTTCATTTTGGTTTTCGTGTATTATTTTTGATAAAGAAATAGACATACCTCGTTTGCAGGAAGAATTAAAAAATAAGGGCGTTCCCACAAGAAGGATCTTTATGCCGATAACGGAATTTCCGCCTTACAGAACATGCAAGAAGGGTGAATATAAAAATTCCTATTATATTTATGAGAAAGGTTTGTGTCTGCCATCTTCTACGTTGAATTCTGAAAACGAGATATATTACGTATGTGAAAAACTTAAGGAACTTATTTAGAATATGGCTAAGGAAAATATTGTGCTCATAGGGGGTGGGGGACATGCTAAGGTTGTAATAGATGCGATTAAAGCTTCCAAGAAATTCAATATTTATGGGATAGTAGATGCAAATTTGCCTAAAGGAAAATCTGTATTGGGAACTAAAGTTATCGGAAAAGATAATTTACTTTCTGAAATTTTTAAAGATGGCATTAAGAAAGCTTTTATAAGCATTGCTTCTATTGGTAATTGCCAAACAAGAAAAAAAATTTATAGCAATTTGAAAAACATAGGTTTTCAAATCCCGGTTATTATACACCCTAAAGCTGTGGTAGCCGAAGATGTTTTGCTTGGACAAGGGACCTTTATTGCAGCCGGATCGGTTATAAATCCAGGTGTAAGGACAGGAAAAAATGCAATAATAAATACATCTTCCTCAGTAGACCATGACTGCAGTATTGGAGATTTTGTTCATATTGCTCCCGGTGTTACATTGAGCGGAGGGGTTAAAATCGGTGATGAGACCCATGTCGGGACAGGGGCAAGTATAATCCAGAATATTAAAATAGGTAAAAAATGTCTGGTTAGAGCAGGCCAAACGGTTATAGGTAACTTCGGAGATGGCATAAAATATGGCGGTTCAAAAAAGTAAAAAAGTCTTTATAATAGCCGAAGCAGGCGTAAACCACAACGGCAGTTTAGAAATAGCAAAACAAATGGTTGATGTAGCTCGGGAAGCCAACGCTAATGCGGTTAAATTTCAGACCTTTAAGACAGAAAACGTGATAAGCAAATCTGCTCCGAAAGCCGAATATCAGAAGAAAACAACAGACAAGAAGGAAACGCAGTTTGACATGATAAAAAAACTGGAATTAGATATAAACGCGCACGAGGTGCTTATCGATTATTGCAAAAAAAGGGATATATTATTTTTATCAAGCCCGTTTGATTTAGAAAGCATAGAGTTACTGGATAAATTCGGTCTCGGCATGTTCAAAATTCCCTCAAGTGAAGTTACAAACTTTCCATATTTGAAAAAAATAGGCTTGCTTAGAAAGAAGATTATAATCTCAACCGGCATGTCAAATTTAACGGAGATAAAAAACGCTCTTGATATTCTTGTAAAGGCGGGAACGCCCAAGAAAAATATAACGGTTTTACATTGCAATACAGAATATCCCACACCATTTAAAGATGCGAATTTGAGAGCCATGCTTACTATAAGAAATACTTTCAAGATAAACGCGGGATATTCTGATCATACCCCTGGGATTGAAGCCCCTATCGCTGCAGTAGCATTAGGGGCACAAGTCATAGAAAAGCATTTCACTCTTGATCGAAATATGAAAGGACCGGATCACAAAGCATCGCTTCAACCCAGTGAGCTCAAAGCAATGATACGCGCCATAAGGAATATAGAAAAGGCCCTTGGAAATGGGATCAAAAAGTGCTCTTCCTCAGAGCTACAAAATAAGAAGATAGCCCGCAAAAGCATAGTAGCCACAAGAAATATTAGAAAAGGAGAGTTTTTTACAACAAAAAACATCACTACAAAAAGACCTGCTACAGGTATAAGCCCTATGGAGTGGAGCAGGGTTATTGGTAAGTTTGCAAAGAAAGATTTTGAAAAAGACGAATTAATAAAATTATGAATAAAGTTTTAGTAATGGCTGTTCATCCCGACGACGAAACCTTGGGGTGCGGCGGAACCCTGCTCAGGCACAAATGCGAAGGAGACCAGATCTACTGGCTTGTCGCTACGAGCATGAAAGAAGAAGACGGCTTCGGCAAAAACGAAATTAAAGAGGTGGAAGAAATAATAGAAAACATCACAAAGATGTACAATTTCGAGAAAGTCTTTAGATTGGGCATACCTACAACAAGGGTAGACGAATTTCCGATAGTGAAAATAGTAAAAGGAATTTTAAAAATTCTCATCGAAGTTAAACCGAATATAATTTATCTACCCTTTATGAAAGACGTGCATAGCGACCACCGGATAATTTTCGAAGCGGCGTATAGCTCTATCAGAACGTTCCATTGCCCGTTTATTAAAAAAATTCTTATGATGGAGACTATTAGTGAAACCGAGTTTGCGCCGGGTCTGAAAGAATTTGCTTTTATTCCGAATCATTTTGTGAATATCAGCAATTTCCTGGAGAGAAAAATCGAGATTACGAAGATTTTTAAGCGCGAAATTGGCAAACATCCATTTCCGAGAAATCCGGAGAACATCAGAGCCCTTGCCACTTTCAGAGGCGCGACGGCCGGGTGTAAATACGCGGAAAGTTTTGCGATATTAAAGGAGATACGGTGATGGCCCAGGTAAATAAAGACATTCTGATTTACGAAACCGAAACTACAAAAGAGGTCTTAAAAAAATTAGATAAGGTCGCCGTGAAAACGTTACTGGTCGTGGATAAAAGGAGTAAGTTGTTGGGGACGATTACCGAAGGAGACCTCAGACGTTATATACTGAGCGGCAAAGACCTGGAAAATGACATTAGAAAAATTTATAATAAAAAACCCATTTATATAAAAAAGACAGATTTCTCATTGGACATGGCAAAGAAAACATTTATAGAGCATGTATTAGAGCTGGTTCCCCTATTAGATGAGAAATATAGAGTCGTAGACATTGTAAACCGAAATCAGATATTTCCTAAAGATAAAGCAGCAATCTTAAAAAAGGATAAAATAAATATACCCATAGTTTTTATGGCGGGAGGAAAAGGCACGAGACTTGAGCCCTTCACGACAATCTTTCCGAAACCCTTAATTCCCATAAATAATAAAGCTATTATTGAAATATTAATAGATGAATTTAAAAAGTGGGGGCCAAGTGAATATTACTTAAGTTTAAACTACAAAAGCGATATGGTAGAGACATATCTTAACAATCTAGACAAGGGTTATAAAATTAGCTTTATCAAGGAAAAGAGTTTTTCGGGAACAGCCGCAAGCCTCAGGCTTCTGGAGAAGAAAGTCAGAGGTAATTTTATCGTCTCTAATTGCGATATTATTGTGAAAGCGAATTTCAAGGATGTGATAAATTTTCATAAGGGGGAAGGCGCGCTACTTACGATTCTCTCTTCTATCCAGCATTACAAGATTCCTTACGGGGTTATAAAATTCAGAAGGAAAGGAAAGGTTATCGATATTGTTGAAAAACCAGAATATACCCTGGCGGTTAATACGGGGCTCTATATATTGAACAAAAAATGCTTGCGCTTTATACCGGAAGATTCGCATTTTGATATGACTGATTTGATAAAGAAGCTGATTAAAAATAATGAGAAAGTCGTCATATATCCGGTAAGCGAGAACGATTATATCGATATCGGGCAATGGGAAGCGTACAAAAAAGCAATAGATTATTTCCGTATAAACCCGAGTAAATTTGTAACATTATGAATAAATTGATGTTAGCAATCGATACCATTAGTTTTTCCAGCCTTATCCCGATGTTTACGAAGTGATGAAAAAAATCATTTATTCCTACTTTAAATCCGATGAACGCCGGTTCGTCGTGGATTACCTAAAGGATAAGCACGGTTGGGAGCCGGTGTTTTTCCACGGCGGGGAAGGAATGCGCAAATGGGTTGAGAAATGTTATCCGGATGCCATATTGCATGATGCAATGGCAATGAGGCAGGCCTGTTTCGATTACTCACGGATAGGCTTGAATGAAAAAATCAAAAAATACACCGACCCAAAATATGAAATGGAACGAATTGCGAAATTGTTATACAAATCTTATAAAGCATATTATGAAAATTAAAAATCGTATATGTAAAAAAAGAGGGGAGTGAAAATGAAAATAGATATAAGGAGTTTGACCGTTGATGAAAATGTAACTTTCAAGGATGCCTTTAAAATAACTTCAAGGACACTGCGAACCGCATTCGTGCTCGATAAAAACCATAGATTCTGCGGCATTATAACGGACGGGGATATCAGAAGGGCTTTGATGACCAGCGCCAAAATGGAAGACCCTATAAAAAATTATTATAATAGGGATCCCGTCTTTATAAAAGACGGAAAGCTGAATAAACAGGATGTTAACCCGGAGGAGGTTTACATAATTCCTGTATTGAATACTGATGACAGGGTTATCGATTATAAGACGCCGAAGGATTTAAGGAGAGTGGCTTTCGTATCGGGAATAACCGGGCAAGACGGAGCTTATCTGGCGTATTTCCTGGTCAAAAAAGGCTATACCGTTGTCGGCGGCTACAGGCGCACAAGCAATTGTTCTTTCGAAAAATTAAAAAGGCTTAATATCCTCGATAAAATCAGGCTAGAGAATTTTGATATCACGGATTTGTCTTCAATCATGCGCATCATAGAAAAATGTGAACCCAGGGAAATTTACAATCTTGCGGCACAGACATTTGTCCAGATATCATTTGACGAACCCTATTCTACGAGCATGTATACAGGATTGTCTGTCATAAATTTTCTGGAAGCGATACGCTTGACTGATCCTTCCATAAAATTTTACCAGGCTTCTTCAAGCGAAATGTTTGGAAATACTGATCAGCCCAAACAGTCCGAAAATACAGTCTTCAGGCCGGCAAGCCCCTACGCCGTTGCAAAATTATTCGGCCATTTAAGCACGAAAAACTACAGGAATAGTTATAATATGTTTTGTGCTTCTGGGATTTTATTTAATCACGAATCGCCGTTACGGGGCCTGGAATTTGTCACGAGAAAAATCACATATAATGCGGCGCAAATTAAACTCGGTTTGTCAAAAGAATTAAGAATCGGAAATTTAAAGGCAAAAAGAGATTGGGGATATGCATACGATTATGTTAAAAGCATGTGGCTCATGCTTCAACAGGACGAGCCTGATGATTACGTAATCGGAACAGGCAGGGCCTATTCAGTAGAGCAATTTATTCAAAAAACCTTTGAGTATTTGAATCTTGATTATAAAAAATATCTGACAATAGACGAGACCTATTTTAGACCCGCTGACATAGAGTGTCTTACTTCGCATCCGGAAAAAGCCATAAAAAAATTAGGATGGAACCCAGATGTTACGCTCTTGGATAAATTAATAAAAATTATGGTAGACGCCGATTTGGATTATTTACAGAATAAATCAGAAGTAAAGGTGGAAAATTAATGTTTTATCAAATAGCGGCGCCTTATCTGACAAAAAATGAAAAAAAATATATTCTAGAAGCCATAGATAATAACTGGATTTCTTCAAAAAGCGAAAATGTATCAAGGTTTGAGAACAAATTTGCAAGATACGTAAAAACCAAATATGCGATTTCCACAGATAATGGCACTAATGCATTGCACCTTGCTCTTCTTGCGTTAAATATAAAAGAGAATGATGAAGTAATCGTTCCGTGCCTCACATTCGCGGCAACCATTAACGCAGTTTTGTACACAGGGGCAATTCCTATAATAGTTGATATAAAAAAAGAAAACTGGTGCATTTCACCCGAAAAAATAAGAAAAGCGATTTCACCAAAGACTAAAGCCATAATACCGGTCCATGTATATGGACAGCCGTGCGATATGGATAGCATTATGGAAATTGCTTCAGAATACGGGATTAATGTTGTTGAGGATTGCGCAGAAGCCCAGGGAGCAGAATATAACGGCAAAAAGGTCGGTACCTTCGGTATTATTGGATGTTTTTCATTTTATGTTAATAAAGTCATTACTACCGGCGAAGGCGGAATGTGTGTAACCGACGATAAAAAGATTGCCGAAAAAATATCTATACTAAAAAATCATGGAATGAATCCGAAAAAAAAATATTGGCATGACTATATAGGTTATAACTATAGAATGACAAATCTGCAGGCATCTTTTGGTTTGGCACAGCTTGAAAAAATAGACGAGATATTAAAAAAGCGTAAGAAAATAGAGAAATTTTATATAGAAAATCTATCCGATTCATCATTTTTTATACCACAAAGCCAAAACATAGAAAAAACAAAAAAGATAACATGGTTGGTAAGTTTTCTTCTCAAGCCCAAAAAACTCAATAGAGACAAATTTATAAAAAAACTTTATGAGATGAAAATTGAAACTCGGCCATTTTTTTATCCGTTAAGCAGAATGAATATTTATAGGAAGTTTGTGGACGGAGTCTATCCTATCGCGGATAACATTTCAAAATCGGGAATAAGTTTTCCGACTAATTTAAATCTTACTCAGCTTGATTATAGGGATATCGTGTCTAAAATAAAATCTGTCGCAAAATATCTTGCGGCATAACATGTAGAAGATGTAATATGAAGACAGCTATTTTAATTACTGCCCGCTTAAGTTCAGCTAGATTACCAATGAAGGTAATCAAACCCATTCGCGGTCATCCAATGATCGTTCATATACTTGACAGGTTAAAATTAGCCGAACGACCAAAGGAGATTATAATCTGTACATCTTCACTTAAACAAGATGATCCTCTTGAGGAAATTGCAATACAACAAGAAGTTCAGTGCTTTAGAGGAGATCCCGACGATGTGCTTCTACGTTTGACTAAAGCCGCAGATAAATATTGCGTTGATATGATAGTTAATTGTACTGCGGATAACCCTTTTGTTGATCCTGAATATATTGACTATCTTGTTGATTTTCATATAGAGCGCGGTTATGATTTCAGCAAGATTAACGGATTACCCTTCGGTACATTTTCATATGCTTTGTCTTATGCAGCAATGCAAAAAGCGTGTGAAATTAAAGCTGAGCGTGACACCGAAGTGTGGCACGGTTATTTTATGGAAACCGGGCTTTTTAATTGGGGGGCATTAGAGGTTAAGGACCCTACCCTCTATTGGCCAGAGCTTCGGCTGACAGTAGATACCCCGGAGGACTTTGAGCTGGTAACTCGCATTTTTGACGAACTATATGAACCCGGCAAAGTTTTTTCTTTACGTAGCATTGTTTCATTGTGCCGTAAAAAACCGGAATTTCCCCGAATTAATTCATCGATAAAACAGAAACCGATAAAGATTAAACCAAAGGTGCGGTTGTAAGTTTTTATGATATTTGTTTCAGCCTCATATGTGAAGCATGATAAACTAAAGGATTTGTTAGAAGAATTCGCTCTAAATGGATTTAAAAATATCGAACTTTCCGGCGGGACACGATATTACGAACGGTATAAAGAAGATCTTATGAAATTGAAACACAAATATAATCTTAATTATCTCCTGCACAACTGTTTTCTGCCGCCAAAAAATGATTTAGTATTGAACTTAGCCTCCTTAAATGATGAAACATATAAGAATACTCTTCTGCATTATGAAAATGCTATTTCTCTTTCAAGAGTATTGGGCGCTAAGAAGTTCAGTTTTCATGCAGGTTATTTTATTGACCTTAGTGTCGAGGAACTAAATAAAAAGATTAAATTAAGGGAACTTTACGATAGCGAGCAAGCAATTAAGCGATTTTGTGAAGGGTATAATTTTCTTAAAGAAAAGGCCGGGGATATCGAATTATATATAGAAAACAATGTTTTGTCAGATAGCAATGCCAAAATATTTAAAGGACAAAATCCGTTTATGTTTACCGATTATAAAGGTTACGAAGAATTAAAAAGCTTTATTGATTTTAAATTACTTTTAGACGTGGCCCATTTGAATGTAAGCACAAATTCTTTAAACATCGATTTTAATGAACAATTAGATATGATGATTCCGATTTCTGATTATATCCATTTGAGCGATAACGACGGATTGCACGATCAGAATAGATGTTTGAGTAATGATAGCGCCATTTTAAATATTCTTAAGAATTATAATTTTAGCAACAAAACTCTAACAATAGAGACACGTGGTAGCATTTCTGATATAAAAAAGTCACAATTGGTTGTTAAAAAAGCATTACACTTAGGAGCGGAATTTTTATTATAGTCAAAGCAGGGGTTAATCATAACGGAAAAATTGAAATAGCAAGAAAGATGGTTGACGCAGCTTTAGAAGCCGCATGGTTACAGCCGGTGCAACGATACAGCATGATATGGCAGATGGTACCAAAAGCCATGGTCAATATGTCACGGATATGCAAAAAACCGAATAAAAAAGTTTTTATAATAAAGGAGCCAAATGACTACTTTTAATAAAAGAGTATTCAAAAGAATCGGCAAAAATGTAAAAATCTATGAGCCTTGTATCTTCAGCCAACCAGAAAAGGTAATATTAGGAGACAACATCATCATAAGCGAATTTAACCATTTTATGGGTCATAGCCAGATTGGGGACTTTGTTCACATAGCACCTTTTTGCTCAATAGCGGGAGGAGGAGATTGTATTCTGGATAACTTTGTAGGACTGTCTGCAGGGGTTCGCATTATAACTGGTTCAGAAGACATATCTGGAGAAGGCCTGACGAACCCTACCATACCGATTGAATTTAGAAGCCGTAAGACTTCTTTTGTTCATTGTAAGAAACACTCTTTCCTTGCTACGAATGTAATCGTCTTACCAGGTGTTACTATTGGAGAAGGTGCGGTCATAGGTGCTGGAAGCATTGTAAATAAAGACCTTGCTCCGTGGGGAGTCTACATAGGGACACGAAGGATAAGAGAGCGTCCTTCTGAAAAGATACTTGAGCTGGAGGAAAAATTATGCGATTTAACAAAGTTTTTATAATAGCAAAAGCGGGCGTAAACCACAACGGCAGTTTAGAAATAGCAAAACAAATGGTTGGTGTAGCTGCAGAAATATAACAATTATAGGAAGGATGGAAAAATGTTAAAAAAGATGAAAAAAAAGATCATTTGTTCCAGCTTCAGCAATGAACGCCAATCGATTATAGATTTTTTATATAAAGAGAAAGGATGGGATCCGGTTTTTATTATGGGTCCCGAAAGAATGAGAGGCTGGGCAAAGGAAAAGTATAATCATGCTGTTTTTCAGGAAGCAATGCAATTAAGGAATGCCCAGTTTGATTACACTATTATAGGTGAACCCGTGCCTATGGACGCGGAGATCATTGGTGCGCTCTCGAAGTACGAATTGAGTTGCCTCAACATGCTTGAAGATGCCACCGGGTGGAACTTTAGTTTTGCTGAAAGGCGCCGGTATTATTACGACATCCTGAAATACTGGAACACGGTAATACATCACTTGAAACCTGACATATATGTTTACATTACATGGCCGCATAAGATTGTTGATTACGTGCTCTATCTGTTATGCAAACATTATTATTCGATACCTACAATTTTCGTAGATCCAGTTCCTTACTTTGACAATCACTATCATACTGTTTGTACTTCATTAGAGGACCTGTCTTTTCCATACAAAGATGTCTATAATTCAGGACAAAACTGTGATCTTCAGCTGGAGATCAAGGAATACTTGAATTCCCTCAGGTCGAAAGAGGCTAAAATCCCGGATTACGTCAGCAATGTTCGTAGAAGATTGAAAAAATATGAGAACTTTCAGTACAAGGAGTTTGTAAAGCTCATTCTGATGACTATGTTGCGAGGCAGAGGATTCCAGAATGCACACATGCCATTTAAATACAATCGGCACCCTTTTGAGTCACCAAAGTCCAAAATGAATCATTTCCAGTATTTCTGGTTCAAGGACAGACTACGTCGCCATAACCGGAAGCTACATAGAATCTACGACGATTTTACCGAAAAGCCGGACTATGGCCGGAAATATCTGTATTTTGCCTCCCCAAACCAGCCGGAAGCGACTACTTGCCCGAACGCGGGAGTATATGAGGACGTACGGCTAGTGCTTGATATTTTATCGATAAGTATTCCCGAAGATTGGGTCATTTATTATAAAGAACATCCAGGGATATTTTTTGGAAATTTGAAAGGATCCTTACGGCGAAACCGACATTTTTATGAAAAAGTTGCTTCATACTATAATGTTGTGATGATCCCCGCAGAGACGGATATCTTCAAATTAATTGACAGCTCCCAAGCAGTTGCTTCAATTGCCGGGACAGCGAGTTGGGAGGCAGGGGTTAGAGGTAAGCCGTCGCTTTTCTTTGGTAATGTGTGGTATCAGGGCTGCAAGAGTCTGTTCAGGATTAACACCTTGCAGGACTGCCGAGATGCTATTAAAAAGATTGTGAATGGCTACACGCCGGACCAGAAAGACATTGAGCGTTATGCCTCGGCGATACAGCAGGCTTCCGTTAAAGACATGATCCACCGGAACTTTTATGAAAGAATCAAAAAATGCCCCGACCCAAAATATGAAATGGAAAGAATTGCGAAGGCTATTTACAGGGCTTATGAAGTAAATTATTTGTAAAATTAGAGATATTCCGGTTTTAAAAAATGATGAATAAGCTTAAGGAGCATAACTCATGGATAGCGTTTTACTTACCGTTCCAGTCAGTAGCCCTTTACACCCTCAGGCAATACTGCCTTGCCTGGAAGGTTTTTTGAAGGAACGCGGATTCTCGGTAAAAAGCATCGATTCTAATATAGACTTTTTCTGGCATATGCTCGGGAATGAGTACGATATTTCGGATTTGAAGAGATTTTCCGAGGATCCGGTCAAGGTTTTGACGTTCTACAACAAAATGGAAAAAGACCTGGCGGAAAATTCAGGAAGCTATAAACGATGCAGAGTGGGATTACGCAGTTTAAAGCTTGCTTATAACCGAACGGTTTTTGACGAGATAAGAAGAGCCGTTTACGATGTACCGGCAAATCCGTTCATCGAATATTATAGCCGATTGATCGAACAGAAAATTATGCCGGAAACTCCCAAAATTGTCGGAATTTCTATTACTTTTCAAGACCAGGTTATCGCCGCATTTACTTTAGCCCGTTTGGTGCGGGAAAAAATGCCGGGAACCAAAATTGTCCTTGGCGGCCAGATGATCACCCGTTGCTATGATACCCTGTTTGAATCAGGCGAGCTAAGAAATTTTTGGGACTATCTTGTACTATGGGAGGGGGAACTGCCTTTCGCTGATATTCATGAAGCGATAATTAATAATAAAAATATTTATTTTATCAATGTTTTAGAGAATGGCAAACCCCTTAGGGGTGTGGATCGAAGGCGGAAGGCTCTTCTGTCTGAACAACTAGTTACCCCCGATTTTAGCAATATTGATTTCAATAAATATTTTTTCTACGATTTTCTTATTCCCCTTCAAACGTCGCGGAGCTGCTATGGAAAATGTGAATTTTGCGCAATTCCGTTTGGAGCGAACTCCACCTTTAGGGTTAAGTCTTATAAGCAAGATTTAGAGCATATTCTTAAAATAAAAGCGCATATCAAAAAGAGATACAACAGAGATGCCGTATATTTCAAATTTATGGACGATTCTTCTTCAGCTCAAGAGTTGTGGAAGCTGTCGCGGGAAATCGAAGCCCTGAAATTGGACGTCTGCTGGGAATCATTTGTGCGTTTGGATAAAATGTTTGCAGACGAAAAAGTCATGGCGCAGCTCTATCGGGGGGGATGTAGGAAATTATGCTGGGGCTTAGAATCCAGCGATGCCGGTATTCTCGAAAAAATGCATAAGAGAAATACAATCAGTCAGAGCACTCGCGTTCTCAATGCCTCGGCAAAAGCCGGGATTTTAAATTTTTGTTTCGTGCTGGTAGGATTTCCGGGGGAAACCCAAAAACAGAGGGATAGCGTAGTTGACTATATTATTAATAATCCTGATATTCACGTTCTAACCATTGCCACATTCGATTTTACAAAGTTTTCTCCCATGCACCAATACTACAAATACCCCAATAAGTACGGGATTTACTGCGAAAAAGCTAAAGGATTTGAAGTGAGACTACCTTATATGATAGATGGGAATGAAAATTGGAAGAAAACAATCGTTCGCCAGGCGCATGAAATGCTTTTGAAAATTATAAAGGTCCGGATTGACATCGGGTTTATGAGTCTTTTTCCCGATCAAATCCGCATGGCATATTGCGAGAAACACGGAAATAACTGGGGTCGAGATTTCCTGAAGAAATACGGCGAGGAAAATATCCGCTCTTTAATGGGTAACACTGAACAGTATCTTGAAGCGTTTAACAACAGAGAAGAATTTGATATATCAGCCTTGCCGGAACCGTTACAGAGAGAATATCATCGTGAACTGGAAGACCTCGCAGCCATTAAACAGGCTATTACCCGAAGAAGGTCGTATGAACAACGACGCATGGAGCAGGTATGAAACTTAATGAATATTTAGACGAATTGAATAGCCCACTTTCAGGTACGAAACAGGAAGAATGGAACAAAAATCTTGAGGAGAGGTTGTTGCTATTCCGCAACTATTCTCATAGATCACCATTGCTTTATAGAGAATTTGACAATCATGTTCGCACAGAAGAACTGAAGGCCTGGTATAGCACGCCTGAGGCGGGCGATTTATTCCAAGGCACATCCGTTTCATCCCTCGTTATACCAGCCATATTTGATAAGCCGCTGGATATGAAGGATATCAGCCATCTCGAAGACATTATAGCAGAACGTTATATACTGGAACACGACCGGCACACAGAGGCTGTGTGCGACGCTATTGTAGAACCGGTTGACGACTGGATAAAAGAAGGACTTTTTTACGGCATTGTGCTTCCTTCGAAAGTTATAGCGCAGGCGTTTAACCTTGTAGTCGATACTGATTCTTTAGTGGTTAATATTAATGGCCGACACGTTGACCCGCACGAAATAACATCTTATCCCTTGGGAATAAGAGAGGAATATTTTAAGTGGGTCAAATCCAATATCTCGTGTCTTCAAGACTTACATTTGAGCCGTCAAGAGTTTGAAGCTAGCCTGGCTCTTTCGGACGTAAGTAAGCCGAACATAAAGCGGTATAAAAATAAAGCGATGCTCGGGCCTGTTCGGTGCAATGAAATAGCCGCCGCGATGGCCAGGCATGTAAAAAAACTTATTCTGGAAAAAACCAAGCAGCGTATTATACCAAGGGGTTTGGAAGTCGTGATTTATGATACGGATACGCCATATACCTACCACCAGATTATGGGTTATAACGGTAATCCGGACGCGCCCTGCTTACCAGGCTTAACTCTTTTGGGTGCAAGCGGGGCTATTTATGCCTTTCGCTGGCTTTATGCCTATCGCGTCAGCCTGATTGCGCAAAAAATTATGAAAGGATCACTATGTTCACAGGTAAAATCCTCTTTTATTCCGTTTATTTTCATGGGTGTCTTGGTTCCACGGGATGCACAGATACTCCTTGATCTGAATCGCCTGGATCTCTTGCGTTACAGCGGAAACATCTCTCCAGAGATAGAATTCGGATATTTATCCAAGGATCTTTTGAAATATTTGGGAGAAAGCGGCATATTTAAAAATAAAATTAAAGAGAATAATAAATGTGTACGATTGGATTAAACCGCGAGTTGAACGTCCTTTTTAAGAACCGGGATAAAAATGTTCATACTCAAGAAGAGGTGGTAATGGCCGATGGCTATATAGCCCTGCGCACAATAGGGGCCAAATATTACAGTTTAGGATTTAATAAATTTGGTTGCGGTTTTGTAAGCGCCGCAGTAAATACACCCGAGTGGACAAAATTAACGGAGGATGGTGAGAAAGAAGAAGCACAAGCCTTATTTAAAAAAGAGAATAAAGGACTTTTGTCTCCTATGATTTTAGTATCGGAGATGCTACCAAGAATACGGAAAGCCGAAGAATGGGTTACCGCCCTTTCAGGATTCGATGATGATTTTCGTGGATATAACATTCTGTTCGCCGACCTTTATTCGGCCAAGATAGTCGAGGTATTTAAAAAGAAAAGGATAGTAAACGTATTTACCGACAATTTCGTGCGCACAAACCATTTTCAAAATATTGATTTTGGGCCCAAGTATTACAAAGATTACCCTAATTCTTTTGACCGATATCAATACGTCGAAAAAGAACTGGGTAAGACGCGTAGATTAGAAGATATTTTCGCCATGCTTAAACCAAAAGATCCGGAAAAATGTAAACGCATATGGAGAGACGAAAACTTTTTTACTGTTTCTACAAGTGTAATATCTTTATCCGAAAAATGTTTATATTACAGTAATGCCATAAATAAAAATTACCAATTGATAGTTTTATCAGAAAAAGTACTCACTTAAGGAGGCGTTATGAAAGGAAATTATCCGTTAGTTTGGGAGATTTTTAAAGGGGATACACGAAAGATAGAGATGTCTCGCTACATTGATCTGGACCTCTATCATCGGGTAGAACGTACTCACCCGTTTTATGAAGAGATGATCCGGGAGATCTGTCGGCTGATACGGGAGTTTTCTAGGAACAGCCCATCTTTGAACATAATGGAGATAGGTGCAGGCACAGGTTTATCGACCTCCGAGATATTAAAAAATGATAGGGTCTGGCTCGATGCCATTGAGTTAGACGAGGAATGTTGCGAGCTTCATAAAAGGCATATAGAAAATGAGCGCTGCAAGTGTTTCTGTGATGACGCCGTAACTTTCTGCAGGGAAGGAAACTATGATATTGTGGTCTCTGTTTTTGCGCATGACCATATTACTCAAGAACGCGGCAGGCAACTTGCCGAGAACATCAAGCGCAACTTAAAACCGGGTGGCGTTTACATTATGGGAGGTGAAATTCTTCCTTATTACAGGACCGAATACCAAATGAAAAAAGCCTTGTACGCTTATCATTGTTATATAGTTCAAAAAGCCCTAAGAGACAGGAATTTTGAGGTCGCGCAGATAGAAATAAATGCCTTAAAGTCAGGCCTGGATAAAATAGGTGATTTCAAAAGGCATGAATCTATGTTTGAAGAAGAAGTGGCTTCATCAGGACTAAAACTACGCAAAAAGAAAAAAATGGGTCCCATTGATGTAAAAGATGTCGGAGGGGTATTTGTTTATGTGCACGAAAACCGAGCGCGGTAAACTGGTGGATAGAGAACTTGAGTTTGCGTTAAAAGAAATTCTCAAAAGGCTTTTTAAAGTTCAAGAAGTGCGCGATAGCGATTCTATTGAGACAATAGGCATGTGGGATTCTATGGGGCACATGGAATTGATGGCAGCCCTTGAGAGAGAATTTAACATCCGCATAAAACCCGAAGACATTATCAATTTAACTTCCGTAAAGGCACTGAAAAAATATCTGGAAGAACGATTATGACAAAATCATTTTACAGACGTTTGCTGAATATATTTAAAGCTTCAAAAGGTATGATATACACTTATTATGGCGAAAAACATACCTATGCCGAATGCTACAGTAATATGCGCAGGTTTAACTATTATCTCCACAAAAAACGCCAGAAGAAAATAGTGCTTTACGGTTCGAAGAATTTCCCGGTTTATAGTGCCATTTACAGCATAATTCTCTCCGGAAACATCTGGATTCCCGTTACGCCCGGCATTCCTGAGAATCGCTTGATGGCCATGCTGGGTGTCTTAATGCCAGATGTTATTATATTCGAGGGAGAGCTTCCACAAGATATACGCAGATTTTGCGAAACACATACTATAGAACTGCTAAAACTGGATGATATATTGAAGGAAAAGAGGGAGGCTGACTTCACGAATCCAGATTTTGCGCCCGATGAATGGGCTTATATTATGTTTACATCCGGCTCAACCGGCGTACCAAAAGGCGTGCCCATGACCCACGAGAATTACATTAATTTTGTGGAAAATGCTCTGGAGATTTTACCTTTCAAAAAAGGCGAGATATTTTCAGATTACCACGACTTCGCGTTTGATATATCTATATTTTATCTATTTTGCGCTCCGTTAACCGAAAGTGCTATTGCGCCAATTAAAAAGAAAGAAGAACGAATGTTTCCCCTAAGCCACATACAGAACAATAATATTACGGTATGGTCTTCCGTTCCCTCAGTAATATCGTGTATACAACGATTTCGCCCGAGCGAAAAATCGAAAAATAAAATCAAGATTATGTTTCTATGTGGAGAACCATTCAGCCTGGACGTATTGCGTTACTGTTACAAATATCTTGACATACCGCATGTTTACAATTTTTACGGTTTGACAGAAACAGGTGTTGAAAATTTCTATCACGATTGTTCTCCGGAAGATTTGGACCGCTATAAGGAAAAAGATTTTGTGCCAGTAGGCAAACCTTTAAAGAAAAACAATATCAGAATAACCGAGGATAAGGAATTGTTTTTAGGCGGTTGCCAGGTTACACCCGGATATCTAGGAAATGTTGGACAAGAGAACTTTGAAGAGATTGAATGCTTGCGCTGGTATCACACAGGCGATATTGTAGAGCTTTACAAGGGGGTTTATTTCTGTAAAGGACGGGTAGATTCGCAGGTGAAAATAAGTGGCCACAGAATAGAACTTATGGATATAGAGGTACATATACGCAAGCACGAGGCGGTGAAAGAGGCGGTATGTTTCGTTGAGGGCGAGGACGATATTAAAAGGCTATTTTGCGCAATTGAGAAGTTAAAAGAAAAAGAATTAGACATCAGAGAACTGACCCGGTGGCTTAAAAGCAAACTCCCGGATTATATGGTACCGAAGAGATTTTTTGAACTGCCGCAAATGCCGGTTAACAAAAACGGTAAAATTGACCGTAAAGCGATAAGGCATATTTGTTCGGAAAAACTAAAAGCTATTGAAGGAGCATCGTTAGTTTGAGATGGTAGATACGAAACTCGTAGATATAACTTGTGTTGAAAGCAAAGATAAACTTTTAACCATAAAGAAAGACGTCCAGGCTTTATTCATTAGGGTCTTTAAAAAGCCTTTAGATGATAAGGCGTGGGAGCACTACTATATCAATGCACCTCTCGGTCCTGCTACTGTATTTGTCTGTTATAGAAAGGGTGATTTGATCGGCCACGGCGGCATAATTCCACAGGAGCTTATATCAAAAGATGGAAAAAGATTTGGATACTATCTTCAGACCGCAATTATGATTGACGAAAAATACAGAAACCTTCGCCCTTTTAAAGAACTTATGGATACGATTCACCGCTATGTTGTAGACAGGAAAGCATTTGTATTAGCATTTCCGAATGATAGCTCATATTTACCATTTGTTAAAATGCTCCAATGGCGCAAGATCACCGAATACAATATCCGACAATATACCCTAGGCAGTGTTTCTGCTTATCTTGGTATGAAAGATAAAGGTGTCATAAATGAGTATAGATATTTTTTGAAACTAGACGGGGAATTTTTAAAGTGGCGCGGTGAACTTAACCGCATGAAATTATACAAGGATAAGCACTGTAGAATCATATATAAAGATTATAGAGGAGCACTGGAGATACTAAATGCAGAAGGAAGTGATATTGATTACAGAAAACTCATGAGTACTTTAGGATATGAATGTATAAATATACCCGGATGCTTTCTATCGCTGGGGTCTTTAAAAGGCCTTACTTATATTGCAAACATAGGTATTCCCCAGAGAATGTGTGTTTATCCAGGAGATTACAGCGAACTGGATTACGAATCCATTAAGGCGTCTCTACTTTTATCGGATATATTTTAGAAATAAATACGCATGAAAAAGAAGATTATTGGTATAACAGGTTGCCGTTCCGAATACGATATTATCTATCCGGTTATTAACGCTATGCGAAGAGACGGCAGTTTCGACGTATCCTTAATTGTGTGCGGGTCACATCTTTCCCAAGACTTTGGGTATACTGTTTCAGAAATTGAAAGGGACGGTTTTTTAATTGTTGACCGCATCCATAATTTAATAGACAGCGACCGTGAGGTAGATAAGGCCAAGGGCGCCGGACTTCTTATGACGATACTCCCCGATTCTCTTGACCGTCTTCGGCCAGACTATGTAATGGTTGTCGGCGATCGAGAAGAAACTGTTGTATCGGGTGTCGTTTGTACATATTTAGGCATTCCGCTTATCCATATCTGTGGTGGGGACCGCACAGCCCCTAAGGCAGGTGATGTTGATGAACCCATCCGCCATGCTACCTCAAAGATGGCCGCTATCCATTTTACAATGAATGAAATGCATAGAGAACGATTACTTAAAATGGGAGAGGAACCCTGGCGCGTGCATAACAGCGGTAACCCTGCCCTGGACCGTTTTAAAGAAATCAAACCTATGAGCAGGGGCGAGGTCTTAAAATATTTTGGGTTTGAAGACAAAAAGGATATACGGAAACCCTTAATTCTGGTTATACAACACGTTATTAGCGGAGAGGTTCGGGATGGCGCAATGCAGATTGAAAACACACTTAAGGCAGTGACTTCCATTGAAAGTAATTGTATTATAAATTATCCCAACAGCGATATGGGAAGCAGGGAGATGATCAAGGTTATAGAACACTATAGAAAATTGCCCAATGTTAGGGTAATGAAGTATATTCCGCGGAAGGAATTTGTCAATTTGCTCAGGAATATCGATTTGTTAGTCGGCAATTCCAGCATGGCTTTACTGGAGGGGTCTTTTCTTAAGATTCCTGCCATTAACGTCGGAGAGAGAAATAAAAATAGAATGAATGGCGGGAATGTTGTCTTTGTAGATGCAGATGCGGCGAAAATACGAGAAAAGCTTGAGAAGATTCTCTTTGACGAAGGATTTTCGAACCGCTTAAGGAATTGTAAGCCGGTTTATGGAGATGGAAACGCGGTTGGGAAAATAGTGGAATATATAAAAAAACTAAGCAAGAAAAGAACCGAGTTAATAGCAAAGGATATTATTTATTAATGTCCGGTTCAAAATGATATTTTTATGGTAGATTCCGGTAAAAATAACTATAAAATAACTTTTCTGCAGGCTGGAGAGATTCCTCATATCGGGGTTATGAGTATTTCCGCGGTTTTGAAGGAACACGGGTTTTCAACGGATGTTTTTTCAATAGAACTCGAAAAAAGAAACATTGTTGAGAATATGCTCAGATTAAAACCGGATGTGATAGGCTGCAGCACGACAAGCGTCGGGGTTAAGAGTGTGATGCGGGTGGTTACCGCTATAAAGCGAGT
>JAUWBJ010000061.1 GCA_030605095.1 Candidatus Omnitrophota bacterium
ATGAAGGCTCGGCTTCCGCCGAAGCCTTCGTTATCCTTCGTTAGGCTGAGGCGGAAGCGGACGAGCGGCCTTGCTCTTTATATACGAACTCTTTGCGTCGCGAGGACGCAGCGGCTGCGGCACTTGGTTTTGGTGTGAGCCGCAGCCGCACCGAGTTTTCGTTACACGTTGATAAATTTTCTTGATTATTTTAAGGGTATCCCTTAAAATAGGTTCGAACAAAGGAGCAGAGGCTCCACCACTTGCCAAAAATGAAAAAGATACTATTTTTCTTACTCATATTAACTTTAATCATAGGACCTTCCCAAGCCCAGGTCAAAAGGGCGGATTTGGCGGGGAAGTGGTATTCGGCGGCGAAAAACACACTTGAAGTTGAACTTCGCTCGTATCTTGAGAAAGCTACGCCTCATACGATTGACGGAGAAATCATAGCTATTATATCGCCTCATGCAGGTTTCGTTTATTCAGGGCCTGTCGCAGCATACGGCTTTAAAGCTATAAGGCCCGAGGATATAAAAACCGTTATCGTAGTAGGTTTTAGCCACAGGAGGCATTATGACGGTATTGCCCTTCTCGAGGGCGATGGATTCAAAACGCCTCTTGGTGTTGTCAGAATTGATAGAAAAATTACCGAAGAACTGATAAAAGCCAATCCAAAAATTTATAATTATCCGATAGCGTTCTCGGGCGAGAATTCTGTTGAAATGGAGATACCTTTTTTGCAGATGGCCTTGAAAGATTTTGAGATTGTTTTAATTGCTATGGGCGACCAGAATTTTGAAAATTGCGAAATACTCGGAAAGGCGTTATATGAAGTTTTAAAAGATAAGGATAAATTCCTGTTGGTAGCGAGCACGGATATGTCTCATTATTTATCCTATAAGGAAGCTAACAAGATTGATAAGAGAACGATTTCCATAATAAAGGAATTTGATGCGGATAAGTTATATACAGAAAGCTCGTTGGAAAACCACCGCTTGATGTGCGGATACGGAGCCGTATGCGCAACTATGATTGCGTCTAAAATGCTCGGCGCAGATAAAGTTGAAATACTTAAATACGCTAATTCCGGCGATACTGCAGGCGATAAGAATCGCGTGGTGGGGTATTTGAGCGCAGCGATTGTACGAGATACGGAAAAAGGAGATAGCAATATGTTAAGTGAAGAACAAAAAAAGAAGATGTTAAAATTAGCGAGGGATTCGATTACACATTATCTGAAAGAAAGAAAACGTTTACCGGTTAAAGAAGACGACTCGATATTGAACGAGGAAATGGGCGCATTTGTGACGCTTCACAAACACGGCAACTTGAGGGGTTGTATCGGTAATATTGTAGGCCGGGGACCATTTTATCTTACGGTGCGCGATATGGCTGTAGAGGCAGCAACAGGCGACCCGCGATTTCAACCGGTAACGCTTGAGGAAATGGATGAGATAGATATCGAAATATCCGTGCTTTCTCCAATGCAAAAGATTAAGGACCCTGAAAAGATAGAAATGGGAAAACACGGCGTATTAGTGAGGAGAGGATTTACAAGCGGTGTATATCTTCCTCAGGTCGCTACTGAGGCAGGGTGGAACAGGGAGCAATTTATGAACTCACTTTGCGGACGCAAGGCGGGAATGCCGCCTGATGCGTGGAAAAAAGGCGGGTGCGACATATTTATATTTACCGCGGAAGTATTCGGAGAGAAAGAGTAACTATGCCCAGATTTTTCGCGCCAAAAGAGAACATTAAAGGCAATTTAATATACATTGATGGCCAGGAGGCAAGGCATATTTTAAACGTAATGCGCCTCATGGAAAACGACAAAGTCATCGTTTTCGACGGTACCGGTAAAGAATATACAGGTTTTGTCAAACAGGCCCGCCCAAAATCGCTTACAGTCAAAATTATCAGCACCAGGGCCCCAAAAGTAGATACAATCCCTGAGATTACGCTTGCGCAAGCAATACCGAAAAAAGAGAAGATGGATTATATAGTAGAAAAAGCGACGGAACTCGGCGTACACAGCATAATCCCGCTCGTAAGCGAAAGAACAATCGTAAGATTCGAAAGTGATAAAGCAATTAACAGGCTTGCCAGATGGAAGAAGATAGCTATAGAGGCCGCTAAACAATGCGGCAGAACCGATGTGCCTGAGATAAAAGATATTCAGAAATTTTATAACATTATTGACGATATCAATAAATTTGACCTCGCTCTTATGGGGTACGTTTCAGAGGGGACAGTCAGTCTTAAAGAAGCTGTTTCAGATTTTAAGACAGGAAAAATCATTGTATTTATCGGCCCTGAAGGAGACTTTACGCCGGACGAGATATTGATGGCAAAGGATACAAGCTGCAAGTTTATTTCACTGGGCAAGAGGGTCCTGAAAAGCGACACCGCCGGCCTTTTCGTCCTCTCGGTTTTAAACTATGAGTTTTCCCGCTAGCCCTACCTTTATAATTAAAACCCTCGGCTGCAAGGTTAATCAATATGAAAGCCAAGCCATGCGCGAAAATTTGGCCAGAGGCGGATTCCTTGAAAAAACGAATGGTCAGATTGCGGATTTTTACATCATTAATTCCTGCACCGTTACCCACAAAGCCGATAAAGACACGCGGAGCCTCATTCGCCACTTTCATAAAATAAATCCCCGCGGGAAAATTGTAATAACGGGTTGTTACGCTGAATTGGATAGCGACAGAAATACTTTAATGGGCATTGCCGGCGTTACGCATTTAGTGAGAAATAGCGAGAAAGGGAGGATAGGTGAGACGCTAACGACAAATGCCCGCCGGAGTATATCTATGGCGAAATTCTCCGTTGGCGAAGGCGGACATATCACAAACTTCAAAGACCGAAACAGGGCGTTTATCAAGGTTCAGGACGGGTGCAACCATAGATGCTCTTATTGTAAGGTTAACCTTGTCAGGGGACCGTCGAAATCGAGATGTACCGAAGAGATTCTCAGGGAAGTTAGAGCGGTTATAGAAAGGGGTTTTAAGGAGATTGTTTTAACGGGTATCTGCCTCGGAGCGTGGGGCAGGGACATGGCGAAAAAAATAAATTTATCGAATCTTGTAAAAGAAATTTCTCAAATTGACGGTTTATTTAGAATTCGCCTAAGTTCTATCGAGCCGATATACGTCACAGGCGATATTATTAATACCCTAAAGAACAACGATAAAGTATGCAAACACCTGCATATACCTCTCCAGTCGGGCGATAATAGGATTCTAAAGGCTATGAAGAGGCCCTACACCAGAGAAAGATTCGCCGAGATTATAGGTAAGATTAGAAGGCATATTCCGGATGTAGCTATTACCACAGATATGCTTGTCGGTTTTCCCGGAGAAGACGATAAACGTTTTCATATTACATTGAAATTTATAAAAGATATAAGGCCCTCCAGGATGCATGTCTTTTCTTACTCAAAGAGGGATGGAACCCCTGCGTCAAGATACAGACATAGTTTAAATAAAAAAGAAATAAAAGAGAGAGCGAAGATTTTAGTAGATTTGAACAGGAAGCTTTCGACGGATTTCGCGAGAGATTTTATCGGTGAAATTCAAGGCGCAGTCATTGAAAGCCATCGGGATGGCGTTACGGGATTTTTGACAGGATATACAGATAGATACATTCGCGTTTTTGTAGATGGCTCCGATTCTCTTAAAAATAGCCTGATCCCGGTTAAAATTATGAGGGTGGATAAAGAGAGAAATATGGTTTTCGCCTGCCTGCCGGCCAGGCCTGCCTGCCGGTAGGCAGGCAGTGGTCACCTTGACAATGAGAATATTATATGATATACTTTTAGCACTTTTGTCAAAGGTGGTGGCCAGTTGTCCGAATTATTGAATAGGGTAAATTGGATAGATGTATTTGCCCTAATCCTTTTAATACGAATAAGTTACATCTCTTCGCGCATAGGCGTTGGCAAGCAAATCCTACCTCTTATTTTATTAGTGCTGGTTTTGTCAAGTACTCTATATAACTACTCGAGGATGTCCCTTTTTTTCATAGACAGGTATTCTTTTTCATCTTCTATTAGCAGATTTTTGAGTTATTTTCTAATAGCATTTGTTTTTTTCATAATTTACCATGTTGCATCGCGCATAACGGGTTTTTATTCATATCCAGTGAGAGACAAAGGAGGGTTTATTGAGAATATTGGCGGTGTGTTTTTAGGCCTTTTGCGGTCAATCATTATTATCGGCATAATTATAACAGGTCTTGGACTTGTGCCGGTTAAGGGCATCGAAAATAGTATCATAAATTCATATTCAAGCACCTTTTTTATCGATACAAATTTAAAAATCTATAATTCAGTGATAGATTTTATTTTGAAAAAAGATGAAACGTCCTATCGCAAGACATCAAAAGAATTTCTTTCTGAGAAAGAAAGTTATCTATTTGAATCATTCGATGTAAGAAAAAAATCTAGATTTTTCAAAGATATAGATTAATATCCGGAGGAAGAACATGAAGTTAGAAGAGATTTATGGCTTAATCATTAAGAAAGGGATGGAAAAAGATCCGCGAACGAAAAAGGAATTAAAAAATGAATTGAAGAGGATTCGCCGCGAATATAGAATGTCGAAAATCGAGGATAAAAAATATTTCGATAAAGAGAAACTCAAACACCCGTATGCTGACACAAGGATTTTATATATGGGAGATAGAAGAAAACATATTCGGACCATTATGGCCGGTATCGATATCGGTGGAGAGGAACTCTTAACGGCGTATCTTTTGAATGAAAAGGGCGCTGGTATCGACCTTGTTATGTCGCACCATCCGGCAGGCAGGGCTTTGTCAAATTTACATCGCGTTATGCATGTGCATACGGATATCCTGCATCGGTTGGGTATAGAAATGGATATCGCAAAGTCCATTATGAAAGAACGTATCGAAGAGGTCTCGAGAGAATTTTCGAAAAGAAACAACCAGCGAAGCGTGGATATCGCGAGACTTTTAGATATTTCTTTTATATGCGCCCACACCCCGGTCGACAACCACGTTATGCATTTTTTGGGAAGTCTATTTGATAGGAAAAAACCGGCGAGGGTCCGGGATGTATTGCGGCTTTTAAAGACAATTCCGGAATACCAGGATGCAATGGTTAAGGGCGTAGGCCCCAATCTTATCGCGGGCAAAGAAAACAACAAAACAGGCAGGATTTTTGTTGATATGACAGGAGGGACCGAGGGCTCTAAAAAAGTCTTTGCGCGGCTTTCGCAGGTCGGTGTAGGCACTATCGTTGCAATGCATTTAAGCGAAGAACATTTTAAAAAAGCAAAAGCCGAATTTATAAATGTTATTATCGCGGGCCACATTGCAAGCGATACCTTAGGATTGAATTTGATTTTGGATGAACTGACAAAAAGATACAATTTTAATATTATACCCTGCTCCGGCTTTGCCAGAGTCAAAAGATGATTCCAAATGAGATTATAGACCAAATACTGGATAAAATAGACATCGTAGAGATTATATCCGGTTATATCCCCCTCAAAAAAGCAGGCCAAAATTTCAAAACTCATTGCCCATTTCACAAAGAGAAGACCCCTTCTTTTACGGTAAGTTCCTCGAAACAGATATTCCATTGTTTTGGATGCGGAATGGGAGGAAATGTAATCAGTTTTTTAATGAAATACGAGAGGATGGATTTTATCGAAGCCATAAAAATGTTGGCGGATAAGACAGGTATCGCGTTGCCGCAATCAAGCGTGGGTGGAAAGAAAAAAAATCCTTTCGCTGAAAAATTATACGATGTTAATAATTCAGCCTGCAATTTTTATCAGCGAAATCTTACAGAGGAATCCGCCAAAGCCCCGTATAGATACCTTGTTCAAAGGGGCCTTAATGAAAGAACGATAAAACATTTCAGATTCGGCTTTGCCGAAGATTCTTGGCAGGCCCTGCTCGAGCATTGCAGGACAAAAGCTGTTGAGTTGGATATTTTGGGAAAAGCAGGGCTCATTTTGCAAAATGCCGATACAGGAAATTGGTATGACAGGTTTCGGAATCGTATCATTTTTCCGATTTTTGATTTGCGTAGTAGAATTCTGGGTTTTGGCGGCCGCGGCTTAGATGAAAAAACCACGCCCAAATACATAAATTCGCCGGAAACATATATATATACGAAGGGAAAGCATCTTTACGGCCTGAATTTTTCTAAAGAATTTATTAAAAAACAGAATTACGTTATTATTGTAGAAGGATATTTCGACCTGATAATGCCGTTCCAAAACGATATAAAAAATATCGTAGCCACGCTCGGCACTGCTCTTACGGTTGAGCAGATAGGCATTCTTAAGCGCCTTACAAAAAATGTCGTAATGATTTACGACCCTGATAAAGCGGGCGAGGCCGCTACCTTGAGAGGATTGGACCTTTTAATAAAAGAAGATATGAATGTGCGCATCGCCGTATTGCCAAAAGGCACCGACCCGGATAGTTTCGTGAGAAAAGAAAAGAGGCCCGGTTTTATGAAGATTTTGAAAGAGTCGAAAGACCTCTTTGACTATAAGTTAAATGTGCTTACCTCAAAATTCAAAAAAGGCGAGCCGCGCGGTAAGGCAAGGATTGTCGAGGAAATGCTTCCGACGCTGGCTAAAATAAAAAATGCGGTTTTAAAATCAAGTTATCTAAAGAAAATGTCGGAAGCACTATCCGTGGATGAGGAATCCATAAGGACAGAGTTAAAGAAGGTGAGGCCGGATATTACGGGAACTTATCCTGTTCGTGTTGATACAAGAAACTCAAGACCAGAGAATCTCGCAGAATTAACACTACTTGCTATAGTGCTTGAAGATACAAGTTTCATCAAAAGGATAGAGGAAGAACCAGGTTTTGGAAAATTTAAGGATAAGTCCATAGGCGCCATATTGGAGAAGATAGGGCATTTTTATAAAAGCGGTAAAAAAGTAACCCCCTCCCACCTTATAAGTTATTTTGAGGATAATAAAATTGAAGAGATTGTTTCAGAAGCCGTAAATATCGGCCAGACCATACAGGATAAAAACAAAGGCTTTGGTGATTGCATTAGGTATATAAGAAAACGAAACCTCAGAGAAGCCCTTAAAGACACGAGGGACATCAATGAAATAAATAAGCTTTTAAAAAGTAACATAATTGACACTCCCCATGCTTAAAGACAGGGGATTCTCAGACAACACCCGCTGATGCAGATGTTAGCGCCTGAGGGCATTGCCCACGCTCTCTTATTACGATAGCGGCATTTAATCTCTATCTAAAACTAAATTACAATGGGGGCATCTATGGATACGAAGAGACAGATTTTTAGAGATTTTCTTACCACAGCCAGAGCAAATCTGACTTGTGTTATGAGGAGGTATGCTAATTACCTGACGACCAGCTTCTGCCGCTTTATACATCAAGAACTTAGCAAACATTCCCCATCCGGCATCAGAAATGCTTTTAGCAAGATATCTATTTTTTACCATGCCCCTGATATTCAGGTCTTCTATATATATCGTGTTAAATGCCTTTATATAAAAGTTAGCCAATTTATGCAAAAAGTCCTTTCTCTGATTAACTATTTTTTCATGGGCTTTAGCTACAAGAATACGAGATTTATCTCTCTTACCGGAACCTTTCTTTTTGCGAGAAAGGTTTCTCTGCCTTCTTCTCAAAAGCTTTTCAGATTGCCTGAAATATTTAGGATTATCAATTTGATTGCCACAAGAGTCAACACAAAAAGACTTAATACCCACGTCAATACCAACTTCAGCG
>JAUWBJ010000065.1 GCA_030605095.1 Candidatus Omnitrophota bacterium
CTATGCGCCTTCTTCTCAAAATCATCAAAATTAGCCAATATCCCTAGTTCCCTTAAATTCCTCTTTAAATATTGATACTGAATTGGTAAACTATCCTTCGAGAAGTTAACGCTTCTCATGGCATACCTCCTTGGGTCTTCGGACCCTTTAATGGTTACTGTTTGCTTTAACAACAACCATTAATGGTATGCCATTTTATTTACATTTCAAAGAACTTTTATATTGAAAGTGTCCAGAGTATTTTACACTATCGAGATAACTCGTCGATAGTTGTGAATTCGAGTGGAAAGAATGTCTATGTGGTGTGGGAAGAGTATAACGGCACTGACTACGACGTTTACTTTGCTAAATCAACCGACAGAGGACGTAGCTTTAGTACTGATATTAAGGTTTATGATGACCTTGAGGGCGTGGATCAAAGGTATCCTGTTATAGCGACCGATAGTTCTGGTCAGAAAATCTATATCGTTTGGCAACAAAAAGATTCCTCGGATCTAGAGAGCGATTGGGATCTCTATCTTGCCAGTTCTGGCGACGCTGGAATGATATTCACATCACATATCATCCCCATCGACGATGAGGGTGATCAAATCCCATGGAACCAGACAAACCCAGTTATAGACTTCCGCAGCTCTGACAACATTTATCTTGCCTGGTGCGATGATAGGGACGACCCAGCGATATACTTTGCCAGTTCAAGTAATGGTGGAGACGATTTCGCAGGTAGCGTGTTAGTGGTGGACAATGCCATAACTGAAGCACCATCCTATCCGTCGTTAAAGGTTACCTCTGGTGGAAATATCTATATAGCCTGGAATGCAGGTAGCAAGGGCAACCATCACATCTTCCTTGAGATATCCATTGATGGGGGCTTAACCTTTGAAAGCTATCAGCCGCAAATAGATGGTGGGACATCTGATGCTACCAAACCCTCCTTGGATGTGCGCGGGAGCGGGAAAGTGGGTGAGCCAGATGAGGATGAGGATGAGAACGTCAACGTTTGCATCGCCTGGCAGAACCTGGCAGATGGTGACGAGGATATCTACTTCGATAAATCTATCGATTTTGGAGCTACTTTTGGAGTCGATGTTCAGGTAAATGAAGATTCAGTAACTCCTCAACCACAGAAGAATCCTTCCTTGGCTATAGATAACAGCGGAGACATTTACATCGTCTGGCACGACCAAAGAAATAGCGAATACGGAGACCAAGGGGATATCTATCTCGCTCAGTCCACAGACAAAGGTAACTCTTTCAATACAAATATCTTGATGAACGACGATGCTGGAACTGCAACTCAAAATATGCCTTCTATAGTTTTGGATGTTAATGGGAAGCATGTCAACATTTGTTGGACAGATTATAGAAATGGCACAGCGGATATCTACTTTGTTAAGAACACAGTAATAACCGTTAGCAAATCTTTAGAAATAGATTGCGATGATGGGGGAACGGTTATTTTAGATGATGTAGCAAGCGAGCTCTATGGTGCAGAAGTAGAGATCCCTACCGGCGCATTAGAGGCAGATACAACTATAACTATTGGAGAAGTCGATAATCCACCAGACCTACCTGAAGGTGGTTTCGGAGTGCCGATACATCTTGGACCCAGCGGCCTTACCTTCGATGAACCTGTTACGGTTACTGTTCCTTACGACCCCAGCGACAGTCCCGGTGACACCATAGAGGTTTATTACTATGATACGACTATAGATGCTTGGACCAACGAAGGAATTACCTTTGTAAGTATCGATAGGGTCGCTCATACAGTTACCTTTACAACTACCCACTTCTCTATCTTTGGATTCGGCTCAAGTTTCTTGGGTGGAGGCGGAGGTGCTATCGCAGCTATTGGTGGCGGCGGAAGTGGATGCTTTATAGCTACGGCGGCCTACGGAACGCCGATGTCAGAAGAGGTAGGGGTTCTTTCTGAATTCAGGGACAGATATTTGCTGACCAACAGCTTCGGAAAGAGGTTCGTATCACTTTATTATAAGTTGAGTCCGCCTGTTGCCGATTATATCTCTGAAAGAGGAAATTTAAAAAGCATAGTCAGAACATTGTTAAAGCCGTTTATTTGGTTCAGCAAGTTAGTTATAGGCTAGTTACAGAGAGATAGACAAAATATAGCATGAAAAAGGAAGGGATTTCCTTGAAACTGAAGAAAATTTTGTGCGTTACAGGCGTGGTTTTCTCCTTAAGTTTGCTTTTTATAGCAGGTGTTGTTATAAAAGGTTACAGGAATTTTAAGAGAGAAATCGAAACCCAACTTTTCTCTGAACGGTTTCTCATTGAAGAAATAGGCTTAACCGAGCCGTTATCTCAATCAGTCATCGCTGAGGGAGAAATACCCCGAAAACCGCCCCTGAACCTGAGGCTTCTGGGCACGATTCTGGGAGAGCCGGCTATAGCGCATATCGAAGACCTGGCTTCAAAAAAGGAAGGCTCATATAAGGTCGGAGATATAATTTCCGGCGCAAAGATAGTCGAGATTCAATTAGGCAAGGTAATCTTGGAGAGAGACGGGCAGAGAGAACTTTTGGTCTTTGTTTATGGAGGGAAAGAGAGGGCTATTACTGAGATTTCGCCCACTGAAAGAATAGTTAGCAAAAAAGGGGTCTTAAAAGAAATCGGCTATGATATAAATAAGACATTGACCATGGCCAAGGTCACGCCCCGATTTAATTTCATGTCCAGGAAGTTTTCCGGGTTTAAGATCGATGATATCCAAAAGGGTAGCATAGCCGAAAGGGCGGGCCTCGAAAATGGTGATGTGGTCGAAATAGTTAACGGTCAAAAGTTAAGTAGCCCTCAGAAGGCAATTCAGATATTTCGTAAGGTTCGGAAGCAATCCCGGGTAGACCTTGATTTATTACGAAAAAACCGATTAGTAAGATTAAAATATAAGATAATAGATTAAAAAAAACGAAATAAAGCGAAAATACCCCTCCATAAAAACCCTTTGTCTTTAATCACTCCTTGTGATAATATAGTATTTTATGAATATGCCATTGAGAGAAGCTGAACTTATCGGACAATTATTGATACAGAAAGGCTTAATTACACTTGAAAGCCTCGAACGGGCCCTATTGGAACAGGAGAAGTCCGGCGGCCTTCTGGGTACGGTATTAGTCAGATTAGGATTTGTTGCCGAAGAAAAACTATACAAAGTTTTATCAGAACAATTCGGCACAAAATATGTAAAGCTAAGTAACATTAAAATACAACACTCAACAATAGAACAAATCCCTGCCAAATTCGCTACACACTATAAACTCATACCAATTAGCATTGAAGAAAATACCATAACAGTGGCCACATCAAACCCATTAGATATACATACATTAGACGATTTAAAATTGTTGTTAAAAAAACATGTAAAAGCGGTATTGGCGAGTGAAGATGATATAATCGACGCCATAAGAAAATATTATGGTGTAGGCGCAGAGACAATAGAAAAAATAATACCCGAGGTTTCTGAAGAAAAAATTGTCAGTGTCCAATCCCAGGTTACGGAGGATATTGTTAAATCAACCGAAGACGCTTCTATAATAAAATTTGTAAATCAAATACTCCTGGAAGCATATAAGGACAGGGCTACAGATATTCACATAGAGCCCTATGAAGACGAGTTAAAAATCAGGTATAGGATTGACGGAATTCTATACGATACAAAGGTACCGCCGGATATAAAGAGATTTCAATCCGCTATCATTTCTCGTATAAAAATAATGGCGAATTTAAATGTAGCTGAGAAGAGGCTCCCTCAAGATGGAAGAATAAAGATTAAAATAGCCGAAGACGAAATTGACCTCAGGGTATCGATATTGCCGACACCATTTGGCGAGGGTATGGTTATAAGACTACTTTCCGCGAATGTTTTGTTTGGATTGGAGAATCTGGGGCTACTTAAAAAAGATTTGGAAATTTTAGAAAAATTGATTAGAAAACCTCATGGCATAATATTCGTTACAGGTCCGACAGGAAGCGGTAAAACAACGACGCTTTACGCTGCATTAAACAAGATAAATGATAAAGAAAAGAAAATTTTGACCATAGAAGACCCCGTTGAATACCAGATGAAAGGCATAATCCAGACGCAGGTTTACCCTAAAATTGGCTTAACGTTTTCTCAAGGCCTGAGATCTATGCTGAGGCATGACCCGGATATTATGATGATTGGAGAAGTCAGAGATTATGAGACAGCGGAGATAACCATAAGGGTTGCTTTGACGGGACATCTTGTTTTTTCCACGCTTCATACAAATGATGCGGCAGGTGGCATAACAAGGCTTATTGATATGGGGGTAGAGCCATATCTTGTTGCATCAGCCGTCAACGCCTTTATTGCGCAACGACTTGTAAGGGTTATATGCCCAAATTGTAAACAAGAAATGAAACCCGATAAAGAGGCTTTGAGAGAATTAGGGGTATCCAAGTTGGACCTTTCAAATATAAAAATATACGAAGGCAAAGGATGCGAATCATGTAAATATACAGGCTATAAAGGAAGAACAGCAATCTATGAGATTTTAGTCGTAACAGAGCCAATAAGAGAACTAACACTTAAAAGGACTTCATCAGAGCAAACCAAGAAAAAGGCTCTCTCGCTTGGCATGCGAACACTTCGCCAGGATGGATGGGAGAAGATAAAAAAAGGCATTACAACTCCATCCGAGGTTATAAGGGTAACTCAGCAGGAAGAACTTACTAAATAATGCCAAAATTTATTTATAAAGCAAAAAAAAATCCTTCCGATATAGTAGAAGGCATGATAGTGGCTGATAATAGGACTTCTGCCATTCAGAAAATATCAACTATGGGATATTATCTAATATCTATTGATGAATATATAAAATCTAAGGATATCCTGAAAGGAGGAATTGGCATTTTTCAAGGCAGAATAAGTCTAAAGGACGTTACGAATTTCACAAGACAACTCTCGGATTTATTGGAGAGCGGCCTTACCGTTGTAAAAGCACTGGGCCTATTGCGCGACCAGGCAGAAAACAAGAAGCTCAAGGATATTATTTCGGACATACGGGATTTTTGCATTGACGGAAACCCCCTGTCAGGCGCGCTGGCCAAGCACCCTGAGATATTTTCAAATTTATTCGTTAGTATGGTTAAATCCGGAGAGACAGGCGGAGCCCTCGAAAATATATTAAAACGCTTAGCGGATTTCAACGAAAAACAACTTGAAATTCAGACAAAAATTCGGTCAGCGCTCGCTTACCCCATTCTCATGTCAATCGTGGGCGGTATTACCATAATAGTCCTGTTAACATTTGTTATTCCCAAGATGATAAGCATGTTTGGCGATTTGGGCCAGAATCTCCCTATACCCACTTTAATTTTGATTAGTATAAGCGATGCCATAAAAAATTATTGGTGGTTGATTTTATCTGTTATTTTTGCGGCAAGTTTCATTTTTATGAGATTATATAATTCCAAAGAAGGAAGATTTGCCATAGATAATTTCAAGCTGAATATGCCGATTTTTGGCGCTCTCATAAAGAAAACCGAGATAGCCAGATTCGCGGAGACGCTGGCCACTCTTTTACAAAACGGCGTTCCTATATTAGAATCCTTAAATGTTGTCTCGGATACGGTAAATAACGCCGTTATAAAAAGACAGATAAAAAAGGTATCAACTTATGTTAAAGACGGGACTGATATGTCATATGGATTTTCTAAAAGTTCTGTCATTCCGCCCCTTGTCGTAAATATGATAGCGGTTGGAGAGGAAAGTGGCCGGGTTGAAAAATCTCTATTTAAAGTAGCTGAGAGCTATGAAAGGGAATCAGATGCTGCTATAAAGGTTATGATGTCGCTTTTGGAGCCAATTTTGATTTTGGTACTTGGCTTAATTGTCGGTTTTATCGTAATCTCGATGCTTCTTCCTATCTTTGAGATAAACTTTTTGGCACGTTGACACTCCCCATGCCTAAAGGCAGGGGATTCTCAGGCAACACCCGCTGATGCAGATGTTAGCGCCTGACAGCGTTGCCCACGCTGCTTTATTACGATAGCGGCATTTAAGTCTCTATCTAACACTAAATTACAATGGGGGCATCTATGGATACGAAGAGAGAGAGTCTTAGAGATTTTCTTACCACAACCGGAGCAAATCTGACTTGTGTTATGAGGAGGTATGCTAATTACATGACGACCAGCTTCTGCCGCTTTATACATCAAGAATTTAGCGAACATTCCCCATCCGGCATCAGAAATGCTTTTAGCAAGGTATCTATTTTTTACCATGCCCTTAATATTCAGGTCTTCTATATATATCGTGTTAAATGCCTTTATATAAAAGTTAGCCAATTTATGCAAAAAGTCCTTTCTCTGATTAACTATTTTTTCATGGGCTTTAGCTACAAGAATACGAGATTTATCTCTCTTACAGTAACCTTTCTTTTTGCGA
>JAUWBJ010000032.1 GCA_030605095.1 Candidatus Omnitrophota bacterium
GAAAAGAGAATTTCCTTATTGTAACCTTGCTTCTTCTGGCGGTGGTTTTAACATCGGAAACACGTTTTTTACTTCGACCGGGGCTTTTTACTCTTCTTTTTACAGCAATATTTATTTTTATATTGAATAGATACCGCTCGACGAAGTTTATTTATATCCTACCCGCAATTCAGCTTTTGTGGGTTAATATGCACGGCTATTTTCTAATAGGAATCCTGGTTATTCTTATATATAGCATAGCTGAAACGCTAAAGAAAAAATTTAAGCTTCCCTTTGAATGGAATAAAAAAAATGTGTTATCCGGCGTTGAATACAAAAGGCTTTTGTGCGTCGGCCTTTTAATTATAGCAGCGTCATTTATAAACCCGAATAACTGGAAAGGATTTATGTATCCTTTTATGACTTTATTCAGATTTACAGGAGAATCCAATATTTTTTTTAAACACATTTTCGAACTTAGGCCTCTTATTGTTAAATATAGAATACTCTTACCATACCTTGTGATACCCTGGTTCAAAATAGTCATCGCAGTTTCAGCTTTATCGTTTTTGATGAATTTTAAAAGATTGGATATCGGCAATTTCGCAATTTATATAATATTTTTAATAATGGCTTTAAAAACTAATCGGAATTTAGCCATTTTCTCTATTGCTGCTTACGTTACTATGATTTTAAACTTTAACGATATTTATGCTGCGTCTCGCCGGTTTATCAAGTTCGAACGGACCGAGCGATTTTTAAAAGGTTTTTTTTCGATAATATTTGTCATATTTATGTCCACATTGGCATACTGGAATTTAACGGGTGAATACTACTCATTCGAAAAAAGAAAATTTAAAAAATTCTATTTTGGAATGAGTTCCATAAGCCATCCGGAGAAAGCAGTCGACTTTATAGAAGAAAACAGAATTAAAGGCAATATACTAAATAATTTTAGCGCCGGAGCATATCTTATATGGAGATTATTTCCTGAGAAAAAGGTATTTATTGATGGTAGAACCGAACTCTACGGACCTGAATTTTTCAAGTTATATAAGAAAACTTTTAACGATGAAAAGATATTTAAAGAGATAACCAAAAAGTATGATATTAATTGTATACTCGTAGCTTATCCATTGAATCTCCGAATTCCTGGCAGATTGCCTAAGTTTTTAAATGAAGACAAAGACTGGGTTTTGGTCTATCTGGATAATTTAGCTTCGGTATTTATAAAAAATACAAAAGAAAACAAGGCAATAATTGAAAAGTTTGATGTAACCAAGAGAGATCCAGAATACGCTTTTACTGAGAAAGATATTGAAGAACTTAAAAAAAGAAACGTTTATCCATACGCTATAATTCGAAAAGCAATTGCGTTAGAAAGAATAGAACTTTATGATCAGGCATTAGAAGAGGCCGATTATGCCCTCCGGATAAAGCCTGACTGCATAGAAGCGTACAAAATCGCAGCTTCTTGTTATGCTGGCATGGAGGACTACAGTATGGCTTTAGGCAAGCTCAAAAAAGGGCTTACATATGCGCCTCGCAATATTGAGTTACGCAGAAATATCGGATTTGTTTATACAAAGCTCGGAGAATTTGAAAAAGCTTTGAGGCACTATAAAGCAGCTTTATGGTTAGACCCCTCGAGTATTACCAACCGTTATCTTTTGGGAAAAGCGTATATTGATGTAGGAGAGTACGAAAAGGCCATCTCCGAATTCAATGAAGCTTTTGAAGGATGCAAAAAACAAAAGGGTGCGTATAAGGAATTTCTTTCGAACCTATTTGCCCATAGGGGAATTGCTTACAACGGAATGGGTAAGAGAGAGCAGTCGAGAAAGGCATTCCTGAAATCGTTAGAGATAAACCCGGAAAATGAAACAGCAAAAAAGCATCTGAAAGCATTAAGACTCCGCCTGACCGGCTTAGCCAGCTAATCTTCAAAAACCCAATGTAAGTACATTCCGCATTTATTGTTGAATAATATTTTTTCTATATGATATAATATACAAGCAGTCCAGTAATTATAATATTATCTAAGCAATATATCGCACTAACTAAGAATAGTGCGGGTCACTCGGGTTGAAAGGACAAAAGATGAGTATATTATTACGGCTGGTGATAATAACCCTTATTTTATTTTCTATTTCGACCGTATATACTACTATACCTCAAGAGGAACAGTTTGCAAAAAATGCTGATGAGGGGTATTATTTTAACTATGCCAACGTTATAAGCGACAAAGGGATCGGTCAATTCCCCTTATTACTAAAGCATCATCTAAGTGATAAAAGAGCCCAATTGTTTCCCCATCCCGCGAGGGTAGGTCATGTATTAATAACAGCATTGTGGTTTAAGATATTTCCGAATACCTTTGTTTGGCTAGCCCGCCTTTCTTTCTTTTGCTTTGTGTTGTTTTTGGCAATCTCTTTCTATTTTTCTAATAAATTATTTGGTCAAAAGATAGCATATCTCTATACTTTGATATTATCAAGCAGCCCCTTAATAATGACCTCGGGTAGAAGAGTATTGCAAGACGGCATTCTTAATCTTTTTTGGGCTTTATCTATATGGCTTTTTCTAGATTTTTTAGTTAACAAAAAGAAAAGTGAATTTGTTGCATTTTTAATTATCTATTCAATAGCCATTACCATTAAAGAGGCATCTCTCGTTCTTCTAATATTTTTTATTCTTTTCTACTTTATAAATAAATATAAATACAAGCAGGAATTGTCTAATCTTTATCTTTTGGGGATAATTGTGATTCCAGTTTTGCTAGTAGGTGGAGCCTATTTATTTTTACTAAAAGGAATAAATAATAATCTTTCTCTTATTAATTTCATATTAGGCGTTCATTTTCCCCAGAGCGTAACGAACACATACTCTTTATTTGGAAGAGGACCATGGTATAAATACATCATAGACTATTTGCTTCTTACCCCCATAGCTACACTTCTATTCATAGGGTATTTTTTTTACATATTATTATTAAAACGGTTCGAAAGAAAGACAGTGTATTTTATGCTGTTTTTCTTGTTTGTTTTCGCTGTTTTTTCTAGCTTAAAATACACGAAAATAGTGCGTTTTGTAATAAGCCTGGATATAACTATTAGCTTGTTCGCAGTATTCGCGCTTTACGAATTCTTTAGGCAGAGAAACAGCGATCGTCAGATATACTGCTGTCTTATGGGGGCGGTATTCATATTTTTTGTCAATTACTGTAATTTTTTGCATTTGTTTTATTATTCGAACATTTATGACCCTATTAGCTATTGGCTCTTGATTGCAAAAAAAATAATTCCTTATATAAGATAATTCCTCATCCGCAGGAAGAGCGGGAGCATGTGATAAAAAATGGCAAAAGTTACGCTCTTAATTCCTACTCTCAACGAAATTGAGGGCATGGAAAAAATCATGCCCAAGATTAAAAGGGAGTGGGTTGATGAAATCATAATAGTTGACGGCGGGTCTACTGACGGGACTATCGAATATGCCAGAACAAATGGTTATTTTGTATTGGAACAGAAGCTTAAGGGGCTTGTCAATGCGTATAAGGAGGCCCTTGAGGTTGCCTTAGGAGATATTATTGTGACCTTCACCCCGGACGGCAATTCTGTGCCTGAGCTTATCCCTGCGCTCATCGAGAGGATGAAGAAGGGCTATGATATGGTCATTGTTTCGCGCTATCTCGGGGGCGCTAGAAGCTACGATGACGATACTGTCACAGCCTTCGGCAACTGGATGTTTACGAAAATGATCAATATTCTTTTTAACGGCCATTATACGGATACGCTTGTTGGTTTTCGTGCCTGGAAAAGGGATTTATTTAAACTGATAAACAAATATGCTATGATAGCCGGTTTTGAGCCGCTCAGTGCGATTAAATGTGCCAAGCTGAAATTGAAAGTTTCCGAGATACCGGGAGATGAGCCACGGAGAATCGGAGGAACGAGGAAGATGCGGCCGCTTGTTAACGGCTCGCATATTCTTTTATTAATCATTAAGGAATTTCTTACTAGAAAATAAGTAGTGGGAACCAAAAGATTTCTAGACAATAAGTTGGTTTTTTTAGCCGGTGCCACAGGTCTTGCCGGCACAGCTATCATCCGGCATATCTTGAGCCATTATCCGAAGACGCGGCTCCGCGCCGCTTATTATAGACACACAAAACCCTTTATCAGGGATAAGCGCATAAAATACATTTTCGGCGATTTGCGGTCCGAGAAAGATTGCCGACGCATAGTGAAGGGGTGTGATTGTGCAATCATGGCTGCGGCCCATACAGGCGGCGCAGGAATAGCCGTCCGAGAGCCCTGGTTACAGGTAGATGATAACGTTATCATGAATGTTCGGCTCCTAAGTGCTTTTCATAAGGAGAAGATAGGACGGATAGTTTATATCGGTTCTGCCACTTTGTATCAGGAGTTTGTTGGACATATCAAGGAAGATCAGCTTGATTTGAACCAGGACCCTTATTCAGCCTACATAGGCATTGGATGGGTTATGAGATTTATCGAGAAACTGTGCGCGTTTTGGCATAAGAAGACCGGCATGGAAATCATCATCGCGCGCTCGGCAAATATTTTCGGCCCCTTTGCCAAATTTAATCCCCTGACATCCAATTTTATTCCGGCTATTATTCGCAAGGCCGTTTTTAAACAAGACCCTTTTGAAGTCTGGGGAAATCCTGATGTGGCAAGGGATGTTATTTATGCA
The DNA here is from genome assembly GCA_030605095.1 of Candidatus Omnitrophota bacterium. Classification (GTDB taxonomy): domain Bacteria; phylum Omnitrophota; class Gorgyraeia; order JABMRN01; family RBG-13-46-9. The sequence continues at coordinate 4,699 of JAUWBJ010000032.1, forward strand.
GAAGATTTTGCGCGAGCTATCGTTATGCTGATAGACAACGAAAAAATCAAATTTGACGTATTTAATATAGGCTCAGGGGTGAAAACCAGAGTGGGAGACGTTTTGTCTTGGGCACTGAAGAGCGCGAATCACAAGCCGAAGGAAATCAAGTATCTTTCCGATAAACCTACGACGATAAAATCAAGGCTCTTGGACTGTTCCAAAGCTCATGATATCCTCGGCTGGAAGCCGCATTATACTGTTAGAGAAGGGGTTGAGAAAACTACAAAATGGTGGATGGAAAATAAAGAGTGGTGGAAAAAATGAAGACAAAAAAACATAAAGCGGTTGTTTTATCGAGCATGAAAGAAAAAAATGTTCAGAAGGAATTTGCCGGTCATTTTAAAGTTTCTCCTTTGCCGGAGGAGGAATTGCTGTCTAATCTGGGGTTATTTTTAACTTCGAAAAATTTAGCAAGAATACTTTTCTTTTACGAAATATATAAAAAGATAATTCATACCCATGGCGTTATTGTGGAGTTTGGGGTGCGATGGGGCCAGACCCTTTCAATTATGTCTGCATTGAGAGGGATATTCGAGCCTTTTAACAGGCATAGGAAAATTATAGGGTTTGATACTTTTAAAGGTTTTAAGGGAGTAAGTAAAAGAGACGGCAGGCTTAGTAAATGCAAAGACGGCTCTTTTTCCGTACCCTCTCTTTATAAGAATTATCTTGATAAAGTCTTGGAGTTGCAAGAGGCATTAAATCCTCTGTCGCATTTAAAAAGATATGAACTTGTTAAAGGAGATGCCGTAAAAACAATTCCTGATTACTTCCGCAGGCATCCCGAAACTATAATTTCGTTGGCTATTTTTGATTTTGACATTTATAAACCTACTAAAGTTGCGTTAGAGACAATCAAGCCTAATTTGTGCAAGGGCAGCATTCTGGTATTCGATGAATTATGCGACGATATATTTCCCGGCGAGACCATCGCGTTAAAGGAGACCCTGGGTTTAAATAAGTTAAGAATAGAGAGGCTTCCTATGGCCTCCAGGATTTCGTATCTAGAGATAAAATGAATTCACGTTGTAAAGAAATTAGAAAAGAGATACTCAAGATTTCACATGCAAGTGGCCACGGGCATATACCGTCCTCTTTTTCGGTTATAGAAATTCTCTATGCTATATACGATACCATAAAGCACAATCCGGATGAACCACTCTGGGAAGGCCGGGATGTTTTTATTCTAAGTAAAGGACATGCTTCCCTGGCTCATTACTGTATTCTTGCTGAGTTTGGATATTTTGACCTCAAAAAAGTATATACAGTCGGTTCTTTTATGTCGAATTTTGGTTGTCATGCAGACAGGCTCAAAGTTCCGGGAATCGAGGCTTCTACCGGTTCTCTGGGGCACGGGATTGGCCTGGCAGTCGGTATAGCTAAGGCTTTTAAGATTAAGAAGACAGACCGCAGAGTATTTGTAGTTATAGGAGATGGCGAAGCAAACGAAGGTTCGGTATGGGAAGCGGTGATGGTAGCAGCTAATTTGCGGCTGGATAATCTAACAATAATTTATGACAATAATATGTCGCATTTAAGAGGCCTTCAGATACATAATCCTGCCGAGAAGTTTAAGGCATTCGGTTGCGAGATAGCGGAGGTTAACGGCCATGATATAGACGCTCTTAAAAACGAAATTGTGAAAAAAGCCAGTGTCATAAGAGCTATTATTGCGCATACTAAAAAAGGATTTGGGTCTAAGACACTTATTGCAAATCATTACCAGTGGCATAGAAAATCACCCAATGATTCTGAATTGGAAGAACTAATGAAGGAGTTGGATGAGGAGACAGTTTAGAGATACCATCACGGATTTAGCAGGCCATGATGAGAAGATAATTCTCTTATTTGGCGATATAAGTGTTTATCTTTTTAATGAATTTAAGGCCAGATATCCGGATAGATTTTATAATATAGGAATTTGCGAGAATACGATTATAAGTATCGGCGCGGGTTTAAGTTCGCAGGGTTTTTTCCCGTTTATACACACTATTACGCCATTTATCACAGAGAGAAGCTTTGAATACATAAAGCTTGATTTGTGCTATAACCAATTTGGCGGGAATATCCTCTCTTGCGGCGCTTCATTTGACTATGCATGGGATGGCGCAACTCATCATAGTTATACCGATTTGGCTATTTTGAGACTGTTACCAAACATAGAAATTATCCAGCCCGGCTCCGGAAAGGAGCTCGATATTCTGCTTAGAAGCCAATACAACAATGGTAAAACGTCTTATTTTAGATTATCGGATCATCCGCATAATATTGATATTCCAGTTCGGTTTGGTAAGGGAGTCGTTTTAAAAGATTCAGGATCAAAAATTACGGTCATGACTGCGGGGCCTATACTCGGCAATGTTGAGGAAGCCTCTAAAGACCTAAACGTAAATCTGGTTTATTTCCATACAATCAAACCCATTGACAAGGACTTAATTCGTAGATTTAAGAATACCGAGATTGTGGTTATTCATGACGCCTTTGGTTTATATGAAGCAGTTTGCGAGGTTGGTAATTTATCCGTTTCTTATTATGGTATGACAGATGGCTTCTGTTCTTCCTACGGGACGGTGCATGATGCTAGGAAGAAACTCGGATTAGATATCGGGTCAATCAGAAAAAAAGTAAAAGATAAAATCAAAAAATTTTCGAAATCATAGGAAAAAAAATGTTTTATCAGGGTAAAACGGTTTTGGTTACGGGCGGAACAGGTTTTGTGGGGATGCACATTGTTCAGGAACTTTTAAAATGCGGCGCCATAGTGCGCATTCCTTTACATAAGCAGCCGTTAGCTATTAAAGATAAACGTATCGAGACCATACGTGCAGATTTAACAGATTTAAAAGATTGTCGAAAGGTTGCCGAAGGAGTAGATTACGTTTTCCATGCCGCCGGCAGCGTAGCTGCGGCGGGTATAAAAGGGACAAAGTTGATGGCAGCGATTAACGCCAACCTTATATTAACCGCGCAAATGCTACAGGCAGCCTGGGAAGCCGGGGTTCGCAGATTTTTAGTCTTTAGCAGCAGCACTGCTTATCCGGTGGCGGACTATCCTATCAAGGAAGACCAGATGTGGAGCGGCCAACCGCATCCGTCTTATTTTGGCTATGGTTGGATGAGAAGGTATATTGAAAGATTGGCTGAGTACGTGGCTTCTAAATCGAATGTTAAAGTTGCCATTGTTCGGCCGACAGCCGTTTACGGCCGATGGGATAATTTTGACCCAAACACAAGCCATGTTGTCCCAGCGTTAATTCGTAGAGCAGTTAATAAGGAAAATCCATTCGTAGTATGGGGGACCGGTAAAGAGATAAGAGATTTTCTCCATATTAGCGATCTTGCGCGTGGGTGCCTATTGATGCTGGAAAAATACGCTACAGGTGATGCAGTTAATATCGGCTATGGCAAGGCAGTTACGATAAAAGAGGTAGTAAATATTATATTAAAAGCCTCCGGCCACAATAAAGCAGAAATTGTTTTTGATTCTTCAAGGCCAACAACTATACCTATCAGGATGGTAGATACTGCCAAAGCGAAAGAGTTATTAGGTTTTCAACCCCAGATATCTTTAGAGGAGGGTCTGGCAGATACAGTCAGATGGTATAAGCAAATAAAAGCGAAGAGCGTAAAAAGTGATTGATACCAAGATTTTGAAAGAATTTAAAGACAGAAGTATTCTGGTGACCGGCGGCACAGGACTAATTGGCAGGCAAGTCGTAGCCATGTTGTGCGACGTAGGTGCACACGTCAAGATTGTCTCGCTGGACAAAGTCACAGTGCATGATAAAGCCGAACACATCCTGGGTGACCTTTTGAGTTTTGATTTTTGCAAAGTTATTACGAAGGGCATGGATTTTGTCGTCCACTTGGCGGGGGTTAAAGGCTCTGCGACTGTCACGAAGAAAAAGCTTGCCAGCCACTTTGTACCCACACTCATGATGAATACCAATGTGCTTGAAGCCTGCCGGATAAACAACGTCCAGAAAGTTGTCTACACAAGCTCCGTCGGCGCCTACGCCACGACGGATATTTTTAAAGAGTCAGATTATCGATTGGACAGTGTGCCTATGGATTTTGCCGGTTGGGCGAAACGGATGGCGGAACTTCAGATTTATACCTACAGGGAACAGTTTGGCCTTGAGAATTTTTCCATTGTGCGGCCCAGCAATGTATATGGCCCAGGGGATAACTTCGATCCCGAAAACGCCATGGTCATTCCTTCTTTACTATATCGGATTTATCATAAAGATGACCCGGTTGTTATTTGGGGCGACGGAAGCGCTATCAGGGATTTCATTTATAGCAGAGATGGGGCTGAAGGAGTTATCCTGGCTCTCTATTACGGAACCGGCGCCGGCTTTGTGAATTTAGGAAGCGGCAAGGGTTGTTCGATCAAGGAATTAGTTGAGACGCTTCATAGCTTCCTTGACTTTAACCATAAGTTCGATACCACTAAATCCTCGGGGTATCCCAAAAGAGTCATGGACATCTCTTTGGCGCAAAAATTAATCCACTACAATCCCGCTACGACATTGCTGGAGGGATTGAAAGAGACTTGGGATTGGTATGTGAGATACTCGGATGAATATTTGAAAAAAAAGAATTATTTCAAGGAGGGTTAATTTGATAGAGGTCTCTAAAACAAATCTTAAAGGGGTACTGTCGATTAAGCTGGATATTTTTAGGGATTTTAGAGGAAACTATATAGAGATGTATAATGAAGAGTTATATCGAAAGAGGGGAATTAAGATAAAATTTATCCAGGATGATATCTCTGTATCCAAGAAGAATGTCTTAAGGGGAATTCACGGGGACCATGAGACCTGGAAACTGATATCCTGCTTGTATGGAGAGTTTTATCTTGTTGTAGTAGACTGTGATGACGGTTCTAAAAATTTCGGCAGATGGCAATCTTTCGGCTTATCGGATAAAAAGAGAATCCAGATATTAGTGCCGCCGGGATACGGCAATGCGCATCTGGTTTTAAGCGATACCGTGATTTTTCATTATAAGCAATCTACATATTATAAACCCAAAAGGCAGTTCACATATAAGTGGGATAATCCGAGATTTAACATCTCGTGGCCTGTTAAAAATCCGATACTTTCAGAAAGGGACAAGTCCGCTAGCTTTATATCGCATAAACAAAAAAGGAGGATTTAAGTGGTCATAAGTAGAACACCATTTCGCATATCTTTTTTGGGAGGAGGGACTGACTATCCGGCCTGGTACAGAGAAAATCCCGGTGCAGTTTTAGCCGTTAGTATTGATAAATACTGTTATATTACTTGCGGGTATCTACCGCCGTTTTTCGATTGCAAATATCGGATAGTCTATTCTAAGCGAGAAATGGCCAAAAGGGTTTCCCAGATACAGCATCCTTCGGTTCGCGAGGCGATTCGTTTTCTTAATTTAAAACGCGGAGTCAGTGTACAGCATGTAGGAGATTTACCTGCGCGGTCTGGCATGGGTTCGAGTTCTTCATTTACCGTTGGTTTACTTCATGCGCTACATGCATTAGAAGGTAAAATGGTAAGCAAAAAACAGCTGGCATTTGAGGCTATTGAAGTTGAACAGAAAAGGATGAGAGAAAATGTTGGTTCACAGGACCAGCTAACTGCTGCATTCGGAGGATTGCATAAAATCGAGTTTAAGGGAGAAAATAATATCAGACTTATTCAGGTAACAATAGACCCTAAGAAAATAAGATTCTTTCAGAGTCACCTGATGTTGTTTTTTACAGGATTGTCCAGGTTGGCAACAAACATCGCTGAAGAACAAATACAAAAGATACCCGAGAAAAAATCAGAATTGCGAGAGATATATGGAATGGTCCAGGAAGGTCTCAATATTCTTAATAACAAGACCTCGTTTGATAGATTTGGTAAACTTCTGCATGAGAGTTGGCGGATAAAACGAACCTTAAGCAGTAAAATAACAACACCGATAATTGATGAGATATATGGCACTGCCCGGCGCTCAGGGGCAATCGGCGGAAAGCTGCTTGGCGCAGGAGGAGGAGGCTTTATCCTGTTTTTTGCGAAGCCAGAAGCGCAGCCAAAAATTAAGGAAAAACTAAAAAAAATCTTATACGTCCCCTTTAAATTCGAGAACCTGGGAAGTCAAATAATCTATTATAGGCCCGATATGGCTTTTTCATAAATTTTGATATGTTACCGATATTTTTGAAAAAAACACATTCCAATCCTTTGTCCTACGGCCTTGATGTAGATTCCGAAGAGGCCGTTCGTATTCACCGGCGTATAATTAAGAAGAACGCGCTCTTGAGGAAACACTATGAGTTTATATATGGATGTTTCAAAAAAGTTGAAAATTTCTTATCTGGCCTGCATTTTCCTTCGCTCGAAATAGGTAGTGGCGGAGGTTTTTTAAAAGAGTTTATTCCCGACGTAGTTACTTCTGATGTAGTAAAATCCGGAGGGATTGACAGGGTTGAAGACGCTGTTTCCTTGTCGTTTCCCGATGAGTCTTTAAAGGCGATCTATGCGAACGGCGTGCTGCACCATATCAGAAAACCAGAGCTGTGTATCAGAGAGATTCAGCGAGTTTTAGTTCCCGGTGGTATGTTCGTGTGCAATGAGCCGTCTACAAATTTTTTTGGTTATTTTATGAATAAGTATTTCCATAATGAATATACAAACAAGTTTATTAGAGAGTGGAAAATTGATAGCATAGACAATCAGGGCAGATTAACCATAGCGAATATGGCTATGCCGTATATCATTTTTAAAAGGGATGTTGGTTTATTTAGACAGAAATTCAAAAACTTAAAGATAATCTCTATAACCTATCACGATTTTCTTAGATATACGTTTTCCGGCGGATTGAGTTACAGGCCTTTTATTCCCAGACTCTTTTATGGCGCAATCAATTTCATTGAAAGAATTTTTGAACCATTGATGCCTGTTCTGGGCAATAACATGGTTATAACAATCGAAAAATTTAAATGATTAGAAAATGAAAATAGGAGCGAGATTATGAAAGAGAAAATTTTGATTACTGGAATAACCGGTTTTGTAGGAAGCCACCTGGCGGAATATATTTTATCCCTTAAGGATAAAGATATCGAGATCCATGGTATCCGCAGGTGGAGAAGCCCCGTCGAGAATATAGAACATATCATGAATAAAATCAAGCTTCACTATTGCGAACTATTGGATTTTAAATCTACATTCGAGGCTATGAATAAAATAAAACCGGATATAATATTTCATTTGGCTGCCCAGTCATTTGTTTCAACTAGTTTCAACGCGCCTATCAATACTATCGAGACAAATGCTTGCGGAACGATAAATCTACTCGAAGCGATACGATATTCTAAAATAGATCCCATTGTCCATGTATGTAGTTCATCCGAAGTTTACGGTCAAGTCAAGAAGGAAGAAGTGCCTATAAAGGAAACACAGCCGTTTAGGCCGGCAAGTCCCTACGGAGTAAGTAAGATTGCCGAGGACATGGCGGCGTATCAATATTTTATTTCCTATGGCATCAAGACAATCAGGACAAGGATGTTTACTCATACCGGCCCGAGAAGGGGAGAAGTTTTTGTCTGCTCTTCTTTCGCCCGCCAGATTGCGCTTATTGAAAAAGGATTGCAAAAGCCGATCTTGCATGTTGGAAACCTGAATAGCGTAAGAACATTTTGTGACGTAAGGGATACGACACGCGCATATTGGCTTTTGGTCCATAAGTGCCCCCCTGGCGAGGTTTATAATATCGGCGGAGGAACAACTGTAACAGTGAAGAAGATGCTCGATATTCTCTTAAGTATGACCGAAGAGAAAATTAAGATTAAAGAGGAGCCCTATCTTCTTAGGCCATCTGATGTTACTTTACAGATACCGGATATTTCAAAATTCCAGAAAAAGACTAAATGGAAACCGAAAATCCCTCTTGAGACTACGCTCGGAGACTTACTGAATTATTGGCGAAAAAAGTATTCAGGTCATTCCTGAGAATGATGGGTAATAAGATGTTGATAGACACGCATTGTCATCTTGATTTTGACCAATTTAATTCCGATAGAAGTGCCGTTATAAAGCGCGCCGAAGAAGCCGGCGTTAAATGCGTTATAAATGTCGGCTCAAGCCTTGAGGGCTCGAGAAAAAGCGTAGAACTTGCCTCCGGATATGATAGCATTTTTGCGTCAGTCGGCGTTCATCCCCATCATGCCGAAGAAGTGAGTGAAGATACGCTTTTTGAAATAGAAAAACTTGCTAAAGACAAAAAAGTGGTCGCTGTCGGCGAAGTGGGGTTAGATTACTTTAAGAGCCCGTCAGCTCCGGAGAGGCAGAAAGAGGTATTTATTAGGTTTATAGAGCTTTCTAAGAAATCGCTTCTCCCCTTAATAATCCACGATAGAGACGCTCACCGGGATACGCTGGATATCTTAAAAAAGACATATAGCGGTCTTTCGGTCCGGGGCGTAATGCATCGTTTCTCCGGAGATAAAAAAGTGCTGGGTGAAGTTTTAGAGATGGGTTTATTCGTTTCATTTACGTGCAATTTAACCTTTAGAAACGCTAAGGTTTTAAGAGAAGTGGCGAAATGCGTCCCGCCCGAGCGGCTCCTTCTTGAAACAGACGCGCCGTTTCTGGCGCCCGAGATACATAGAGGTAAGAGAAACGAGCCCGCGTATATAACGGAACTTCGCGATATTCTATCGGAACTTCTGGGTTTATCAAAAGATGAAGTCGAGAGGGTAACAACGGATAACGCTAAAAAATTATTTGGTATATGAAAAAGAACTGGATATATGTCGTATTACTTTGCTTTATAATCCTCGTTAATGTTCTGTCTCGTTTTGAAGAAAAAGAAGAACTACTGGATGAAGTTAAAGTCGAATCCGAAGAAACCCAGACCTTATTCGTTGATTTCGAAGAAGCCCAGAGGCGGAGTAAAAAGATCGAAGATATATTAAAGGTTAACCTCCCCTTACGTCTTTTCTATATGTTTCTTAACTCCTTAATCGTCTTTATATTTTTTCTGGGTCTCGTAGCGAACGGATATTTTATTTTGAGCCTGTTCAAAAAAAGGGCTCTCTTCCGGAGGATTCGCAATATAAATCCCCCGCAGTGGGAAATGGGAGAAGTTTTCAAGATAATTATTCTGGGGCTCACTTTCAGCTATGTTTTCTTTATGCTGTTCGGCTTTTTTACAGGCGCCTTAGAGTCTGCAACCGGAACGGAGCTTCAAGTTTTTAAGAATGAAAATTTCAGAATGATTTTCGACACAATCATATTGGATTTTATAATACTTTTAATTATTCTTAAGTTTCTTTGGAATATCCACGGAAAGAAGATCGCCAACCTCGGCCTTGTAAAAGATAACATGGCGAGAAATATTTTTTACGGTATTTCCGGATACGTTGCTGTCATGCCGATAATCTTTACTATAGGGATCTTAATATATATCTTACTTAATGTCCTGGAACTGGAACCGCCGCCTCAACCCATAGTAGGGCTTTTCCTTATGGAGAAAAATGTGGCACTCGTATTTGCCTCAAGCGTGATTGCATCCGTATTCGGCCCCGTGATAGAGGAGATATTTTTTAGAGGGGTTATGTACAGTGCAGTTAAAAGGAAATTAGGTGTTTTCTGGGGGATTTTCATAACAAGCATCTTGTTTTCATTTTTACACACTCACGCCTTTACCTACTTCCTGGTCGGCTTTATACCCATTGCGATATTGGGGGGAGTTTTGGCCTATCTATACGAAAAAACAGGAAGCCTCATCCCCTCTATCACGCTTCACATATTGAACAACATGGGGAGCGTATTTATGGTGTTTCTGTTTAAGTATTTTAACAGTTTGGTGTAAAATGCCTGTACCGACAGTGGAATGGAAAAATAATAGATTAAAGGTAATTGACCAGAGCGTGCTTCCCCACAGGTTAAGATTTATCTGTTGCAATTCGGTAAAATCGGTCTGGGATATTATAAGAGAGATGAAGATACGGGGCGCGCCCCTTTTAGGCGTTGCGGCTGCATACGGCGTATATCTCGGCGTGAGAAATTCTAAGAAAAACCTGTTTAAGGACCTCGAAAGGACAATAAAGTATTTATCGACCTCGAGGCCGACGGCGCGAAATCTATTCTGGGCTTTGGAGGGAATGAAAAAAATAGCTTATGCGCACAGAAAAGAACCTGCCGGAAAAATAAAAAAGATTCTATTAGAAGAAGCCGAGAGAATACTCGAAGAAGATAAAGAGATTTGCAGAAAAATAGGTAAATTTGGAAAGCACCTTATTAAAAATAATGATAGAATCCTTACGCATTGCAATGCCGGAGGCCTTGCTACAGCCGACTATGGGACGGCGCTCGGTGTCATTTTTACCTCACACAGGGAAAAAAAGAAAATAAGGGTTTACGTCGATGAAACAAGGCCTGTTTTACAAGGAGCGCGGCTTACGACATGGGAGCTTATGCGAGAGGGGATAGACACGACCCTTATCTGCGATAATACGGCAGCGCACCTTATGGCAAAGGGAGAAATTGATAAAGTAATCGTTGGGGCAGACAGAATCGCGAAGAACGGAGATACCGCGAATAAAATAGGAACATATAATTTAGCTTTGTTAGCGCATTATCACGAGATCCCTTTCTATGTCGCAGCTCCCACCTCGACTATTGATGTACGTATAAAAAGCGGCAAAGATATAACTATAGAGGAAAGAGGCGCCGACGAGGTAAGAAAGATAGGAAACACTTATATTGCCCCTAAAAGGGTAAAGGTTTTAAACCCCGCCTTTGACGTAACGCCGAACAGGTTTATAACAGCGATTGTTACGGAAAAGGGAATATTGCACAAGCCATTCGCAAGAAGCATAAAGAAAGTGATATAGAAACCTCGTAGGTTAACCTACGAGGTTAAC
>JAUWBJ010000021.1 GCA_030605095.1 Candidatus Omnitrophota bacterium
TAAAATCTATCCCCTTGAGGGTTTTATCGAGATCCTTTTCGTTTCTGATATCGCCTTTTATAAAGGTAATCTTGTCCATTACGGATGATAAATTCTCGATTTTGCCCTCACAGAGATTATCTAAAACCATGACCTCTTCGCCATCTTTAACCAATCGCTCTACGATATTAGAACCGATAAAACCTGCTCCGCCTGTGATAAGATATCTCTTCATAACTTAATGATACTCCTTGACCTTATTCCTAATCTGCTAAAAATATCTCTTGTATCAAAAATAAGTTTTAGGTTATCTGCTAAAAATTTATAATCCACGTTTGAATGGTCGGTCATAACCAATGCGCAATCGTATTTTTTCAAATTACTTCCGTTTAATTTTATGGGTTTCATATCGATACTGTTGATTTTGAGAAAAGGAAAATAAGGATCGTGGTAAGAAATGCTTGCTCCTCTCTTCTGTAAAAGATTTATAATGCCGATAGCCGGCGATTCCCTCAAATCCTTTACATCTTTTTTATAAGCTATTCCAACTATCAGTATATTTGATTTATCTACCGTCTTTCTTCTGTTAGATAATATCTTTTCTAATCTTTCTATTACATACTGTGGCATGGATTCATTTATAGACGATGCCAAATCTATAAATTTTGTTTCAAATCCATGTTCTTTTGCTTTCCAGGATAGATATAAGGGGTCTATCGGAATGCAATGTCCCCCTACCCCTGGTCCCGGATAAAAAGGCATAAAGCCATAAGGTTTGGTTTTTGCCGCATCTATAATCTCCCAGATATCAAGGTTAAATTTATCGCATAACGTCGCTATTTCATTAACGAGAGCAATGTTTACGACTCGAAACGTATTCTCTAGTAATTTTACCATTTCTGCTGCATTTGCCGAGGAAACGGGAATAACCTCTTCTATAACTTGGTCGTAGAGAAGTTTGGCAATCTGGGTCGATTTTTTGGAAATACCGCCTATAATTTTCGGAGTATTTTCTGTCCGGTAAACTTTATTGCCGGGGTCTATTCTTTCTGGAGAAAAGGCAAGATAAAAATCTTTTCCTTCTTTTAGTCCTGTAGATTCCAGAATCGGCAGAAGTATCTCTTTAGTCGTTCCGGGATATGTTGTTGATTCGAGAATAATTATTTGCCCCTTCCGTATATTGTCTTTAACTTTAGTAACGGCTTTCCTTATATAGGAAATATCGGGCTCTCTATTTTTACCTAATGGTGTTGGAACGCAGATGATTACAGCATCCAATTTCTTTATGAATTTAACATTTTGTGTGGCCTTAAATTTTTTCTTCTTTAAGGCATTCTTAAGCTCGGCTCGAGAAACATCTGTAATATAAGAGAATCCTTTCTTTATCTTTTTTATTCTGTCTCTATCTATGTCTACTCCGATAACATTAAAGCCATTCTTCGCAAATGTTAAAGCAAGCGGAAGCCCAACATAGCCTAAGCCTATTACGCCTATAACTGCTTTCCTGGATTTTATTTTCTGTTTCAAGTTTTTAATACTACCCTTTTTCATCGATGTACTCCCGAAGCGCTTCCTGCCATGGTCTCATAACAAAATTTGTTGTCTTTTCAAATTTACTATTATCCAATAGCGAAAATCGAGGTCTCTTGGCAGGCCTGTCAAGCTGGTTGCTTTTAATGGGAATCAACTTTACGTTGCCAATCTTAGCCATCTTCAGTATCTCTTTTGTGTAGTCAAACCATGAAACTTCGCCTTTGTTTGTCACGTGATATATTTCCTGTACCATTTGCGATTTTCCGTTCAACCTGTCCCCTTCGGAAATACCAATGGGGACAGATTGAATTGAAAATTGCAAACGGTACAATAACTTGCTAATTGCCTTGGCTAAATCTTTCGTATACGTCGGGCATCCGACCTGGTCATCCACGATTTTTATTTCCTTTTCGCTTTTTGCTTTTTCCAGTATCGTATCAACGAAATTATTTCCATTTGCTCCATACATCCAGCTGGTCCTTAATATGATGTATTTATTTAACGCTGTGACTTTTTTCTCTCCCTCTAATTTGGATTTACCATAAACATTTACTGAGTTAGGCGGATCGTTTTCGGTATAGGGGTTCTCCTTATCTCCGTCAAATACGAAATCCGTGCTTATATATATCAAAGGAATGCCTAACTCCGAGGCTGAAGTCGCGACATTCCCCGTGCCTTCTTGATTTATCCTCTTTGCTTTATCCGGCTCTCTTTCGCATCCGTCAACATCCGTCCACGCAGCGGCGTGGATTATGAGATTCGGCTTTGCGCTTACGATAGAGTTTACGGTTTTATCCCTATCCGTTATATCGCATTCGATAAATGATGAAATCCTCTGGTGTTCGGCTCGCGGTTTAACATCCAACCCGATAATATTGCAATCTTTGGAAAGTTCCTCGGCCAGGCTCGTCCCCAGCATGCCGCTGGAGCCGGTTACCAGAATTTTTCGCACTTTTCCTTCTTTTTTAATTTTTTCCACCATCCGGTATTTTCTTTATACCAAAGAACTGTCTCTTTTAACGCGTCTTCAAATGTGTATTTCGGCCTCCATCCAAGCTGTTTGAGCTTTTCGAAATTTAAAGCGTATCGCTTATCATGCCCTGGCCTATCCTTGACAAACTTTATCAAGTTTTTATCTTTTCCCAATATATTTAATAATTTTTTCGTAAGGTCGATATTCCTCATTTCATTTCCGCTGCCAACATTGTAAATTTCACCAACCTTTCCAGCATTAAGAATAAAGTTTATGGCGTCACAATTGTCTAAGACATAGAGCCATTCCCTTACATTGCTTCCATCAGCGTAGATCGGTAATTTCTTATTCTCGAGCGCATTTGTGATAAATAGTGACATAATTTTCTCTGGATACTGCCGGGGTCCAAAATTATTGGAACTTCTAACAAGAATAACCGGCAGTTTATATGTCACAAAATAAGAGCGTACCAAAAGATCCGCTGCCGCCTTGCTTGCGGCATAAGGCGAGTTTGGTCTAAGCGGCGAATTTTCGTCGAAAAACCCCTTTGTAATAGTTCCGTATACTTCATCCGTCCCGATTTGGATTACCCTTTTAATTTTATGTTCTTTCGCCGCATCCAACAAAACCTGCGTGCCGAAAATATTGGTCCTTATAAATTCCGTTGGATCTTTAATCGAGCGGTCCACGTGAGATTCGGCGGCGAAATTTATTATGACGTCGCACTCCTTCGCTAATTTAAAAACCAGCCTCTTGTCGCAAATATCGCCCTTTACAAATTTGTATCTCGTGTTTTTCTCAATATCCCTTAAATTTTCGAGATTGCCCGAATAAGTCAAGTTGTCAAGATTTACAACCTTCGTCCCACGTCCCGTGTCCCACGTCCTACGTCCTTCGTCCTTCGTCCCTCGTAGCAAGTATCTCACGAAATTAGACCCAATAAACCCGGCCCCGCCGGTTATAAGTATTTTTCTAAACCTAGCCATTTGCTCTCTCTACTTTTTGCCCGCTGCTTTTTTAGCTACCAGATTACTTGCTCTCAGAAGTGAATCAAACATGCCACAGTCAGTCCACCAGCCCTTCAATATGCTATAGGTAAGCTCTCCCCTTTCCAGATAAGCATTATTTACGTCTGTTATCTCGAGCTCGCCTCTTTTGGAAGGCTTGAGTGTTTTTATTATGTCAAAAACCTGGCTGTCATACATATAAATGCCTGTAACAATATAATTTGTCTTCGGCTTTTTTGGCTTTTCGACAATTCTCTTTATGCGTTTGGCTTTATCGAACTCTACAACGCCGAATCTCTCAGGGTCGGAAACCTCCTTTATTAATATTTTTGCGCCGTTGGGTTGTTTCCTAAAATCTTCTACTGCCTTCTTAATGTCTTTCTCAATGATATTGTCGCCTAATATAACCACGATTTTTCCGTTATCCGCAAAATGTTCTGCCAAACCCAAGGCTTGGGCTATACCGCCTTCTCCTTCCTGGTAGGTGTAATTTATATGTTTAAGCCCGAATTGATGTCCATTCCCTAAAAGACGTAAAAATTCCCCGGCGTGATTGCCGCCGGTAACAATAAGGATATCTCTTATTCCTGCATCGACCAAAGTCTGTATTGGATAATATATCATCGGCAACGAAAAAATTGGAAGTAAATGCTTGTTGGTTATTTTTGTCAAGAGATTTAATCTTTTTCCTAATCCTCCAGCTAATATTACACCTTTCATATTTCCCTTCTCTCTTTCTGCTTTAACGGGCATAATTCATCCCAGTCATAATATTTGTTTTCTACTCGAAATTCATCTGGATTTGTTTTATTATATTCAGGAACGATGCAGTTTATTATAAATGCTTCGTCTTTTAAACTTTTGAATGCATGAAGTATTCTTTTTGGTATAGTTACCAAGCAGAAATTTTCTTCTCCGATTTCAAGTTCATTAATTTCGCCTTTTGTCTTACTGTTTTCTCTCGCATCGACTAAAACAAGTTTTATTTTCCCTTTAATGCAACACATATTATCAGTTTGATTCTTGTGCATATGGAATTTATCTTTATCCTTTACTATCCCTTCAAAAGCCGTTGTCATATAGATTTGTTCCGGTTTTATACCTGTCTCCGATACACGCAATATCTCCATGAGTCTTCCTCGCTCGTCAGGTATAACCTTTAACTTCTTTATCTTTACCCCCTCAATCATTAAACTTTCCTCCCCACCCCCGTATACACAAATCCGAGCTTCTTCATCATCTTCGGGTCATAAATATTGCGTCCGTCTATAATCACCGGTTGCTTTAAAAGCTTTTTTAATCTTTTAAAATCCAATTCCTTAAATTCGTTCCATTCTGTCAGAATAACCAAACAATCGCTCTCTTTTGCGGCATCGTATGCATCTTTACAAAAAGTTATGTTCTTTTTTAAGACCTTTTTGGATTTTTCCATTGCCTTGGGGTCATAAGCCCTTATTCCGGCGCCTTGAATTATCAGCCGATTAACTATATCTAATGCGGGGGCGTTTCTTATATCATCTGTATCCGGCTTGAAAGAAAGGCCGAGTATTCCTATCGTCTTTCCCGGTATATTCCAGATTAGCTTGGAAATTTTATCTATTATAATATTTTTTTGCTCTTCGTTAATTCTTTTTACCTCGTGCAATAGGTTAAAATTATATCCCATTTTTTCGGCTATATGTATAAAAGCTGAAAGGTCCTTGGGAAAGCAAGATCCCCCAAAACCGGCTCCCGCTTTAAGGAATTCCCGGCTGATTCTTTTATCTAAACCGATACCCTTTGCTACCTCTTCGATGTCAGCCCCTGCTTTCTCGCATATGGTACTGATTGCGTTTATAAACGAAATCTTTGTCGCAAGGAATGAGTTAGAGGCGTGTTTTATAATTTCAGCGCTTTTAATGTTTGTTACAACAATTGGGGTATTGAGCGGTTTGTAGAGGTCGAGAAGAATCTTTTTTGCCTTGGCGGATTCTACCCCTATCACAATTCTGTCGGGATGCATGAAATCTTCTATGGCGGTGCCTTCCCTCAAGAATTCCGGATTAGAGGCAACGTCAAATTTAACCCGCCTGTTCTTAAAACCGTTTATGGTTTTTTTTACCCATTCCCCTGTCTCGACCGGAACAGTGCTTTTTTCAACAATTAACTTATACGAATTTATATTTTTCGCTATTTCCTGGGATACATCCTCCAGGGCTAAAAGGTCTGCCTCGCCGTTATCCTTCGATGGGGTCCCCACGCAAATAAAGATTATATCGGATTTCCTAACGCTATCTTTTATACTCGTAGAAAAGGAGATTCTCCCTTCTTTCATGTTGCGTTTGACCATCTCTTCCAGGCCGGGTTCGTATATAATTATATTCCCCTTCTTTAAGGCCGTTATCTTCTTTCGGTCGCTGTCTACGCAATAAACCCTGTTACCTAAATCCGCAAAGCATGCCGCTGTTACAAGCCCGACATAACCCGTGCCTATTATAGCAATCTTCACTTTATAATCTCCTTCATTACGCTTATAGGATAAAATATTATTATATCAATAACGAATATGTTTGGCAACGTTTTTCTGAAGCTGTTTCATGCGATTGCTCTCGTCTGAAACAGCTTCAGCGTCTGCCGCCAGGATGGGTCCTTTGGTAGGTCGTTTTGAAGAGCCCGAGCGGTATATCCGGGAATGCCTTCAGCCTGAAGACCATCCAGGTAGTATAGTCACCGTCTCTAATCTCTAAACTAAGCTCTGCCAGCCAGCAGTGGAGGTCCTTAAATATGGTGTATTCCTGCTCTTCCCATTTCTGGCTGGAGAAATCATAACGTTCGTAAATTTTGACTTTCCAGTCGTCATTAATATTGTAAAACAGTTCCCCCGTAAGCTGGCTCGTTCTTCCCTCTTCTATAGATTCGTAACGATGTCCTACGCCGAGGGTAAATTTCTTGCCCATATTAACAAAGACGTCTATATTGGCGGAATTAACGTCGAAATCTTTATGGTTTAATGTCATATCAGAGTCGATAGAAAGCCATGTGTAAGGCCACAGTTCGAAGTCAAACCTCAAGTCCCCGAATCTACCATTGTCGTCAGGCATGAAGGTTCTTTTCTCCAATCTGAAGAGATAATCGGTGCTCACAATAAGAGTGGCCAAATCAACCGTTTTCATTCCTTCTCCATAAGGCCTTTTCGTCTGAAGTTTATTCTCCAGGGAAAAGGTAAAACCATTATAACGCTCTATGTTATCTATTTCGTCAAATTGATGTAAATTATCCGGCGATATAGTGGGTTGGTGTCTCGTCAAAAATCCCATATTTGGTGTTATAATGTGTCGGGTCTTGTGTAAATCCAAATTCAAAAAATTTGAATTTATATTAAATATCTTATAAAATTTGGTGCTGATGTCAAAGCCCTGCTCATAAATGCTCCGGAGTTGCGAGGTCTCCTTCCATTTATTTCTGGAATAAAAGGTTTGTTGTGTCGCTATAAAGGGTGTTACATATAAAAATTTAAAAAATTTGGCGGCATAAGAGAGTTTATGATAACCGTCTATTCTCACAGATTCGTCCCGCGAACGACCTTCTGCGTCGTCGTATCTTTTAATGAAATTTGTTATGGAATCCCTGCTAAAATAGTAATAATTTGTATTCCAGAGTCTCTGATTGTTCACTTGTAATTTAAATTCGGGCAATCTTTCAACTACCGTAAAAAAGGTATCCATTCTCTTGCGCGCGAGAAGGGTCATTATATAATTTGGTTTTGTTGTCTCAAGCAGGATATAGTTATCGGTGGTAGGGTTTTCCTCGTACTCCCGATAAATATAATCCTTGATAAAGTCTCTATCGCTTAGTTTGTTAAACTCTATAGTGCATACGGTATCCTCAGGTAAATCTATCGTGTGCCTATATTGCATCCTCCAGCGGTCATCCTTTGACCCGCTCTTATTTGCGGTTAAATCGTCGTTCTCGTGAGCATAGTAGAATCTCGCCATGCCATTACCTAATTCTCCTGAATTGTATTTATAATCAATTCCTTCCGCCATTCCTTTCTTTTCTCTATAATCAAAATGTATGTGCCCTTTAGAGTCGTCATTAAAATAGTATCTCCATGCCGTGAGGGCATAATATCCCCAATCGCCTGTCCGGCCCGGCACTATTGTAACCTCCGGCTTTTTTTCAAATAATGGCTGGACATAGAGCGGCATATAAAATATAGGGGTATTGCCTACGAAAAAGGAGACGTGTTTGGCGACTACCTTCCTATCGAGAAAAACTTGTACTTCTTTGGCTCGTATGCTGTAATGAGGCTTTTCTAAATCGCATGTCGTTATATATCCTTTTTTAAGCTCAAATTCTTTATCGCCTGTTTGCGAAATCTCCTCTGCGGCCCCATAGAAAGGGGGTGCTTTTAATCTGCTTTCTATTGCATAACCCCTCTTTGTTAAAAAATTATAATTTATCCTGTCTCCTTCCATTGAAGCGCCCGGTTGGATAATTTTAACGTTTCCTTCGCATATGGCTTCTTTGGTATCTGTGTAAACAATAATTTTGTCGCATTTAAGTTTTGTATCGCCGTATTTAATGGAGACATTCCCGGTTCCTTCAATCCTCTTCTCGGCGCGGAAGTATTCGACCCTATCTCCTTTAACAATAACAGGTTGGTCTGATTGTTTGACTTTTCCAAAGAGGTCTTCCTGCGCGGCGTGTATCTTGAGGGTAGGAACCTGTGAGAATATAAAAGTAACTATAAGAAAAAGCCTTATGTATTTGGATATGTTATGCATTTGCACCAGTATAACACAAGACGTAGCCGCTCTCAACTGTCTTTTTTATGAAACAAGACATACTTTATTTCGGCCCTGTCTTTTTGCTTCGTAGAGGGCGATATCGGCATCTTCTATGAGCTTGTCTAATACGCGCGAGTCTTTCGGAAAAGAACTTATTCCCATGCTTATGGTTACAACGAGAGTCTCATCATATGCTTTTATGGTATAACCTTCAACTGCTTTCCTGATTCTTTCAGCAACCGCATATGCATCGGCTTTGTTCGCCTCGGGGAGAAGTATGCAAAATTCCTCTCCGCCGAATCTTCCTACAAGGTCTATCTCTCTTACATTCTGTTTCAAAATACCGGCCACTTCTTTTAAAACAACATCGCCGACAAGATGTCCGAAGTTATCGTTACACTTCTTGAAATAGTCCAAATCCGCCATGATAAAGGCGATATCCATATTATATTGTTGTGCCCTCGAGAGTTCTTCCTTCAGCCTTTCTAAAAAATAACGCCTGAGATATGTTCCAGTAAGGCCGTCCATTATAGAAAGTCTTTCTATCTCATCGAATAGTTTTATTCTTTCTATCTGAAGAGTAACCTGTGGCGTAAGTATCAGGAATTTGTCATAGTCATCCTTATTGATATTTTCGATTAAAATTTCAGAGATAACCCTTCGCCGCATGACAAGCGGTATGGCTATGATGTCTCTACTCCTATCTTCTATTTTGCCGCCTATCTCGTAAACTTTATCAACGGACCTTTTGCCGTTTTCATATTTAAATAAAATAATTTTAAATTTTTCGAATTGAAAATTGTCCTTGATAAAATTCTCAAGTGAACTAAATAGCTCGTTAAACCTGATATCAAACGACATCTCTTTTGTTATTGTATAAAGTTTTGAAAGGTCTATAAGTTTTCTTTCTAAGTACAGCTTCTCTTGTTTTATATTGTCCAACCTGCGAGAAAGGCCGGCCCGTCGGTCCTCCATCCTTTTTAGCTTGTTTTTAAGAGCTGCTATTTTGCGCATACCCTGTTTTTCCCTTCTTCCTTTGCTCTGTAAAGCCTTGAGTCGGTCAATCTCAAAAACTCGTCCGTCATCTTTTCTTCCGAAGGACAAGAAGCTACGCCGATGGAGACGGTTAACCTCGTCTTCTTCCTCCGTAAAACTAAAGGTGTTTTGTCTATTTTCTGCCTTATACTCTCTGCAATCTTTGCGCCGGCATCTTTTCCTTTATTTAACAAAAGAAGCATAAATTCTTCGCCACCGTATCGAGAGATAATATCGCCCGGCTTGGCAAAAGGCGTGAGGATTGAGGAAATATGTTTTAATACCAAATCCCCTGCGGTGTGGCCATATTTGTCGTTGTAGGCCTTAAAGTCGTCGAGGTCCAGCATTAAAAGGCATATATCCATATTATTTCTAAGGGAGCTCCTGACCTCGTCTTTAAGCCTTTCAATAAAATAGTTACGAACATAAAGTCCTGTGAGGCCATCGTGAATAGCCAGCTCCTCTACCTTTTTATAGAGAATGGCATTTTGAAGAGAAACGCTTGATAAATCGGTTATAATATCAAGAAATCTGAGGTCAGATTGAGTAAATTTATCCTTATCTTTGCTATCAATACGCAATATCCCGACAACGTTGTGTTCACTCGTAAGGGGGGCGCTAATTATCGAATTAAAACCCTTGTCAAGCTCTTCCGGTGAAAATCTGAAATCTTTATATATATCTTCCACCAGAAGCGGTAACCTGTGTTTCAGAACCCAGCGATCGAACACGTCGCCTTTTTTCGCTTTTATAGAAAAGGAAAGCTCTCTTTTTCTTGAACGTGCCAATTTCAATTCTTGCTTTTCGGTATCGACTAAATAAAGTAGAACGCGGGTTGCGTCTTTAAACAATTCGAAAGAATTTTTAATGACCGAATCTAAAATATCTTCTTCGGAAAGGGCCTGGCTATAGTCCTCTACCATGTGCTTGAGATGGGTAATTCTTTCTAAACTGCTTCTTATTCTGAGGTTAGCGTTTTCTTCGGATTTTATTTCGTCGGCCAGTAAATTTAACTCTTCGTCTATTTTTTCGCTATCGATCTCCAGACTCTTGCGGTTTCTTTGGAAAATTCTATTTAGTAGGTAAGTAATAAAACTTGCTATGAATAAAAGAAGAAGAAATAGAATAGGTTTATTTAAGTGCTCCATAAAAGAGCCGTGGACGTCTTTTTTGCCAAAGCTTCGGAGGATAAATCAGACAATAGTGCGTTCGGTATCTTTGTCGAAGAAATGAATTCTGCTCATATCAAAGACAAGGTCCATATCCTGATTAATGGGCGGGCTTTCATGTCCGCCTACTTTCGCTATTATTGTATGCTTGCCTGAAGAAAGATGTAGATATACCTCGCTGCCCATCGGCTCGACAACCTCGCATGCCATCGTTACTGTATTTTCCGGAGGAGCTTCTGAGGCGAAAAGCTTATCGTAGATATCCTCGCTTCGAATGCCGAATATGACTTCCTTGCCTACATAGGGCTCTAATTTAGGCATCATTTCGTCTACAATCTTTACTCGTATCTTGCCGTCTGTCTCGTCAAAATAGAATTTTGAATCCTTCTTTATAATTTTGCCCTCCACAAAATTCATAGGAGGGCTTCCGATAAAACCGGCCACAAATTTGTTAACGGGTTTGTCATAAATAGCCGCCGGGGTATCGATCTGGTGAATTATTCCTTCATCCATAACGACAATTCTATTCCCCAAAGTCATCGCTTCTGTCTGGTCGTGCGTGACGTAAATCATTGTCGCTTGCAATCTAATGTGCAGCCTGTTTATCTCGGTCCTCATCTGCACCCTCATTTTAGCGTCGAGGTTGCTTAACGGCTCGTCAAACAAAAATACAAGGGGTTTTCTCACAATAGCCCTGCCGACAGCTACCCTCTGCCTTTGCCCGCCTGATAATTCCCGCGGCCTTCTATCCAAAAGTTTTCCTAATCCGAGAATACCTGCTGCTTCTTTAACCCTTTTATCAATCTCGCTCATTGGGTATTTTCTCAGCTTAAGGCCGAAAGCCATATTGTTATAAACATTCATGTGCGGATACAAAGCGTAATTCTGGAATACCATTGCGATATTTCTATCTTTGGGGGGTAAGTTACTGACCAATTTATCGCCGATGTAGACATCCCCCTCGGTCGCCTCTTCAAGACCTGCGATAATCCTGAGTGTCGTCGATTTCCCGCAGCCTGAGGGCCCGAGAAACACCATGAATTCCTTGTTTTCGACGCCAAGGGTAATGTCTTTGATAGCGACTACGCCGCCGGGCGAGAAAATCTTCGTTACCTTTCTCAAGCTAACCCGTGCCATAATTGTGCCTTATTATATCACTATCTCTTAAAATAATCCAGTAAACCAGACAGCACATCCCGCAAATTCTTACGGTGCACTATCATATCTATAAGGCCGTGTTCCAGCAAGAATTCCGAGCTTTGAAAGCCCTCCGGCAATTTCTGCCTTATGGTCTGTTCGATTACCCGCGGGCCGGTAAATCCTATCAACGCTTTTGGCTCAGCTATAATTATATCACCAAGAGACGAAAAACTTGCCAAGACCCCCGCCATTGTGGGATTTGTGAGAATCGAGATGTATAAGAGGCCCTTTTCGGCGTATCGCGCCAGCGCGGCGCTTGTCTTCGCCATCTGCATTAGTGAGAGCATGCCCTCATACATCCTGGCGCCGCCGCCCGAACCGGAAACAATGATTAGCGGTATTTCTTCTTCCGTGGCAAACTCTGTGATTCTCGTAATTTTCTCGCCCACCACAGAGCCCATAGAGCCCATTATAAATCTTGAATCTGTAAAACCGAAAGCGGCTCTTTTCTTATTTATAAGCCCCTCGCCGACAACCGCCGCCTCCAAGAGATCTGTGACTTCCTGGTCTTTTTTAAGCTTGTCCTTATAGGATTTGGGACCCCTGAATTTAATGGGGTCGAGCGTCTTTAGGCCTTCGTAGTATTCCTTGAAGCTGCCTTTATCTAATAAGCTATCTACCCTTTGCTTTATTCCCAGGGTAAAATGAAAATCGCACTTTGGACATGCGTACAGATTCTCTTCTAATTTTTTATTATATATAATCTCGCCGCAGTCCTTGCACTTTGTCCAAAGGCCACCGGGTATGTCCTTCTTTTTGGAAACGGTAACCTTTATGTATTTAGGCCTTCTGAATAACGCCATTTTTTCCTCAAAACTTGTTTATTACAAGCCCTGTCAGAAGTTTCGGATAAAAGTATGTGGACTTCTGGGGCATCATCTGGCCCTTCTCCGCAACGGCCTTCATCTCCGTGACTTTCGTTGGCCTTAAAAAAAACGCTATCTGGTAATCGCCTTTATCTATAAGAGCGGCTGCATCGTTTTCGTTTCTTATATATTTTATACTACTTTCGGGATTTTTTATACTTAATATTTTATCTATTATCAAATCGTGAAGAACCGTAACATCGAGTTTCGAATCTATATTTTTTGATGTCAAAAGATAGAATCTTTTTTTGCCCATATACATACCAAAAACATGTTTCTTTTTTTTCTCCTTTTCTAAACATTCGAGCAAATCTTCTTGTTTCTTGAGATTTTTTGTATAGAAATATTTTCTCAATTTAAGTTTTATTTTCTTTTGATTTATCTTCTTCGCAACTCTGTGTGTCGAAAGTATAGTGAGATTTCCCTTTTCGCTTAGATTCGAAAAATACATCATAACATAATCCATGGGCTTTTTGAAATTTTTAAGATTCCGATGCATCTTATTTCTATAGGCCAATGCCACTTCATACCTGTGATGTCCGTCAGCGATGAATATCTTCTTATCCCGCATATATTTCTTTATCCTATTTATGGCGTATTTATTATCCATTCTCCAGAACTTGTGCGTCACGCCCTCGGCCTCTATTACAAATAATGGGTCTTTAGATTTTATGAAGTGTTTTAAGAGCTTATTAATCCGATTTTTTTTATCTTGAAATAAACTAAAGATGGGGCTCAAGTTCGCCTTGGTCTTTACTATAAGGTTTAATCTGTCGGTCTTCGGCTTATCGAGGGTATATTCATGGGGTAAAACACCGCTTTCCTTCGGGTCTTCTATCTTCATAAGCGCGATAAAACCAAGCCGCGTTCTCTTTTTGCCTTTATACAGATACTCTTGTGTATAAATATAGATAGCCGGTTTTGCGTCCTTGACGAGGAGTTTCTTTTTCAGCCACCTATCCAAGAATACCCTGGCTCGCGTATACCTGTTATTATTTGGCGTGTTGCTTTTCTCAACCTTGCCCAATATAAGACGTATGATATTATGCTCGTCTCGCTGATAAAAGCGACTCTGCATGCTTGGGGAAATAACGTCGTAAGGCGGGGTAATAACTTTTGTTATATTAATCTTTTCTTGATTATATAAAATGCCTCTGAAGGGTTTTATTTCAGCCATTACTAGCTACCCCTTATCATTACTTTTGGGACAAGACTTGCATGCCTCACTTTGTTTTTCAAGTGGACAGGAAGATTCCGGTTTTTTCCCTTTTCTGTAATCCGTGGCGTAAAACCCTGACCCCTTAAAAATAAACCCGCCACCTGCGCTTATAAGGCGCTTTACTCTGCCTTTGCACTTCGGACAAACTTTTATAGGCTGGGCAGTAATGCTCTGAAATACGTCAAACCGCTCTTTACATTTTTGACATTCATATTCGTATGTCGGCATATTGCACCTACTTAAATGCCTTCTTAACCTTATCCATAAAACCTTTCTGAGTTGCTTTCTCTCCCAGGGTGTGCGCAAATTCCTTTAAAAGCCTTTTCTGCTCTTCGGTCAGGCGCTGGGGAACATCTACAGTTACCCTGACCAATTGGTCGCCTTTTCCCGAACCGGATAAGAGGTCCGGAACGCCTTTTCCGCGTAATCTAAAAACCTTTCCGCTTTGGGTGCCCTGAGGCACCTTCATCTTAACCTTACCATCCACCGTCGGAACATCTACCTCTGAGCCGAATACAGCCTGTGTAAAACTTATTTTCGCATCGCAATATATGTCATTATTGTGCCGTTTAAAAAGATGGTGTTCCTTTACGTATATTACAACATAAAGGTCGCCCCTCGGGCCTCCTCTTTCGCCGGCATTTCCTTCGTGCGACACCCGTAGTCTTATACCGTTATCCACGCCTGCCGGAACCTTGACGTTGATTTTTCGAGCAACCCTTACCTTGCCTCTTCCGCTACATTTCTCGCACGGGGTTTTTATAACACGGCCTGCGCCCCCGCATGCGTTACATGTCTGGGATATGCTAAAAAATCCGCTTACCCTGTTTATCTGGCCTCTTCCGTCGCATGTAGGGCACCCAATGTCTTTCGTTCCCGGTTTTGCGCCGCTACCTTTGCATGCACTGCAAGTATCATAGCGAGAAATCTCTACTGTCTTTTCAGTGCCTAACGCTGCCTCTGTAAATTCTATTTCTAATTCGTATTCAATGTCTCCTCCGCGACGCGGCCCGGTTCTTCCCGACCTACCACGTCCGGTTCCGAATAAGTCGCCATTTATTCCGAATCCCCTTAAAAGATCTCCGAGGCCGCTGAATATATCTTCAAAATCCCCGTAATGCGTAAAGTCCTGCCAGCTAAAACCGCCTCTTCCGAAAGCACCCTTTAAGCCATCATGGCCAAACTGGTCATAAGTGGCCTTTTTATTAGAGTCGCTTAGGATTTCGTAGGCCTCGGAAATTTCTTTAAATTTCTCTTCGGACTCCTTTTTCTTTTCCGGCGCTACCCTGTCCGGATGATGTTTTAGCGCGGACTTCCGGTAAGCCTTCTTTATCTCGTCGGCAGTGGCATTTTTGCCGATGCCCAGTATTACATAATAATCGCGTTTTGCCAATTACTTCTCCTTATCCTTGTCCTCGTCCTCTACCTTGTAATCAGCATCGATAATATCGTCTTTTTTCTTTTTTTCGTCCTTCTCGGTCTTGCCTTCCGGCTTCTGTTTCGCCTGAGCCTCGGCTTGTTTCTTCTGCGCATCCTTGTAAACCTCTTCCGCGAGCTTGTGAGAGGCCTTTGCAAGCTCTTCTGTTACCTTCTTAATTTTATTTACATCTTTCGTCGAAACGGCGTCTTTTGTTTCTTTCAGCTTTTTCTCGATATTTTCTTTTTCGGAAGCGGATATCTTATTTCCGTAATCCTTCAGGGATTTTTCAACGCTATAAACAAGCGTATCGGCCTGATTTATCGTATCTACTTCTTCTTTTCTTTTTTTATCCTGTTCCGCGAACTTCTCCGCTTCTTTAACCATTTTATCTATTTCTTCCTCGGAGAGTTTTTTAGGGGCTGTAATTTTAATTGACTGCTCTTTGCCTGTGCCTAAATCTTTTGCGTGCACATGAACTATGCCGTTGGCGTCTATGTCGAATGTTACTTCAATTTGAGGCACGCCGCGCGGCGCGGGCGGAATTCCGACAAGGTCAAATCTGCCGAGTTCGGTGTTGTCGCTCGCCATCTGCCGCTCCCCTTGCAGAACCCTGACGGTAACAGCCGGCTGATTATCTGCGGCTGTGGAGAAGGTCTGGCTTTTTTTCGTAGGAATGGTAGTGTTGCGCTCGATTAATTTCGTGAATACACTGCCCAGGGTCTCGATGCCCAGAGAAAGCGGCGTAACATCCAGGAGCAACACATCCTTGGTATCCCCTTTTATAACACTGCCCTGGATGGCGGCGCCCATCGCAACGCATTCCATGGGGTCTATTCCTCTTTCTATCTTTTTGCCGGCAAAATCTTCCACAAACTTCTGAACAATGGGCATCCTGGTAGGGCCGCCGACCATAATAATTTTGTCTATATCTTTCTTTTCGAGCTTGGAATCTTCAATCGCCTGTTCCATCGGGTGTTTGCATTTCTCTATAATAGGCATAATGAGCTCTTCCAGTTTTGCGCGGTTTATAGACATGGTAAGATGCTTCGGGCCTGTCTGGTCTGCCGTGATATAAGGAAGGTTTATCTCTGTTGTAACGGAGCTTGAAAGTTCAACCTTTGCTTTTTCTGCGGCTTCCCTTAATCGCTGTATCGCCATTTTGTCATTTTTCAAATTTACCCCGCTTTCTTTCTTGAACTCTGAGGTAATATACTCGATAAGGGCCTCATCCATATCCGTGCCACCGAGTTCGGTATCGCCTGAAGTTGCTATTACCTCAAACGTACCGGCCTTGTGTTCGCTATCCCATCCCATTTCCATGATTGTTACGTCTAAAGTCCCGCCGCCAAAATCGAAAACCATAATCTTAAGTTCCTTACCGGCTTTTTCCATGCCATAAGCCAAACACGCTGCTGTCGGCTCATTTATTATGCGAAGGACATTAATGCCCGCTATTTCACCCGCATCTTTTGTTGCCTGTCTCTGGTTATCGTTAAAATAAGCCGGGCATGTTATAACGGCCTCTTTTACGCTGTCGCCGAGGTATGAGGCCCCGTCCTGTTTTATCTTTTGCAGGATAAAGGCTGAAATTTGCTGCGGGGTATATTCTTTGCCATATACCTTAAATTTATAATCCTGCCCCATTTTTCTTTTGGCGGCCATTATAGTGCCTTCGGGATTTATAGAGGCCTGGCGCCTTGCCGGTTCCCCCACGAGCTTCTGCCCGTCTTTTGTAAACGCCACATACGACGGAAAGGCTTTGCCGCTCGCTATACCCGCGCCTTCCGCGCTCGGGATAATAGTAGGCCGGTCCCTCTCCATAAAAGCAGCCGCTGAATTCGAAGTTCCTAAATCAATGCCTATTACCTTTGCCATGTGAATCTTCCTCCTTTTTAACTCCTTTCGAAACCTTTACCAAAGCGGGTCTCAACAACCTGTCACTCAAGGTGTAACCGCTTCTTATCTCCTCTACAATAATGCCCTCTGAAAATTTATCCGTGTAAATTTCTTCATGTGCCTCGTGAAAGTTCGGATCGAATTTTTCCCCTACGCTTTTAAGCTTTTTTAAGCCATTGACTTCAAGTATCCTGTGAAATTCTTTTTGAAGCATCTTTAACCCCTTTAAGAATGACTCTTTGTCGTTTGAGGTCTTGATAGAACTCATGGCGCTGTCAAAACTATCCATTATCGGGAAAAGCTCTATTATCAAAAATTGATTTGAAAATTTTATGGTTTCTACTTTTTCCTTTTCAGCGCGTTTTTTCAGGTTCTCATATTCGGCTAATGCCCTGAGCCACTTGTCCTTATATTCGTCAATCTCTGCCTGTTTAGCGGCTTTTGTCTTCTTTTCGCGGTGTTTATCCCCGGTCACTGTGAAATTTCCTCCAGGGTTTCTGTCGTTATTTCGGCCAAACGCTCAACGAGCGGCACAACCTCTTCATATCTCATACGCATCGGGCCTATCACGCCTATATTACCTGAAATACGGTTTCTAACCCTGTAAGTAGCGGTTATAATGGTGCATTCCCGCAATTCCTCAAATATATTTTCCCGGCCTATATGAATTGCTGTTCCTATCGTTTCCAAATCCTGGCTCATAATACGCAATAGTTCATCCTTTTCTTCCATAACCCTCAGGAAATTTCGCGCCATGCCTAATTTACTGAACTCCGGATGTTCCAGCATATGATATGTACCGTCGAAATATACCTTATTGTTTGGCGAAAGGGCTATGCCCGTATAGTTTGTTATTTTTGAAATGGCTGAAGATACTGCCTCAATTGCCTCTTCAAAAAATCTCTTCTTAGTTATATACTGGCCTATCTTCGAAAAGATATCGTCCTCGGGCAATTCCCTGACATGCATCATGCTGTCCACGTATTTTCTATATCCTAAGTCAGTGGGAATTCTCCCTGCGGAAGTATAAGGCTGCCTTACGTAGTCCTCTGCTTCCAGCTCAAACATCACATGCCTTATAGTCGCGCTTGATAAATCAAGCATTCGGGCTATATATTTTGAGCCCACAGGAAGAGCGCTTGTTATATGAACCTTTACAATCGCCTCTAATACCCTGTTTCGCCTTGTTTCTCTATCTATTGTCATTACCAACCCTTTTTAACCTTGTTAACCTCGTAGGTTAACCTACGAGGTTAACGGCGGTCAATATATAAACCATATAAAGCACTTTAGCACTCTCACCATGGGAGTGCTAAAGTGGTATTTTAACAAAAAACCCCCATATGTCAAGCAAGAAAATCGCCTGCGGCGATAACTTTAATGTGCGAGTTTCGGTGGTTGGAATTTCTTTTGAAATTCCATACCATAAATTATCCTATCTCTTTCTTTATCTTTTCATACACTCTTACAGGCAATTCTGCCTCTAAATATACTTTATCGCCTCGATATTCTCTTTTTACAACATGCCCTTTTTCGTATAGCAAGCTTATAAGGCGCGCCTTACTTTGAGGCAGGAAAATTTTATATGTCTTTATAACATTATTAAGGTGTAATACAACCCTATCTATCAGGGGTTCGAAATTTATCTTTTTTAAGGCAGAAATAGGTATAGCGCGGGTGAACTCCTTCGTGAATCTACGTATTTCATTATCGCTTATCTTATCCGTCTTATTCAAAACCGTAATCATCGGCTTGTCGGTAGCGTTTAGCTCGGCCAATACGTCAAAAACCGCTTTTTCCATCTCCTTCGCTTTCGGATGGCTTATATCTACAAGATGTAACAAAATATCCGCATTCACCACTTCCTCCAGGGTGGCTTTAAAAGATTCTATGAGGTGATGAGGGAGTTCATTCAAAAATCCGACCGTGTCCACGAACAATACCTTCTGATTATTCGGAAGAGTGAAACTTCTTATAGTGGGGTCCAGGGTACTGAAGAGTCCCTCCTGGGTATATATATGCGATTCTGTCAACGCGTTCAAAAGGGTCGATTTGCCGGAATTTGTATACCCTATGACAGCAATAGTTAAAAGCGAAAATTTCGCCCTCTGCTTTCTGCGGGTGGACCTTTGTAAACTAAGTTTATCCAAATCCCTTTTTAACCTGGTTATCCTGTCCCTTATTCTTCTTCGGTCAACCTCTAATTTTTGCTCACCTGGCCCTCTTGTACCTATCCCGCCGCCGAGCCTTGAAAGAAGAATGCCTCTGCCTGTAAGCCGCGGCATTAAATAGAGAAGCTGCGCCAATTCTACCTGAATTTTGCCCTCATTTGAATGTG
>JAUWBJ010000072.1 GCA_030605095.1 Candidatus Omnitrophota bacterium
GGCGGTTGCAGAGTTGCGTAAGGTCATCTATTAAAGAAAGTGGTAATTTCTTATAATCTATACTGGGTATATTAAGCATAATATATTATCCATATTACTATCTAAAGTTTACTTTATAAAGGGGAAAATGTCAACCATTCCCATCCCACAATCCCCTGTTATTCTCTCTTGCTTCCCGTTGCAACTCCAAAAACATATCGACATATTTCACATTCGGAGGAAAAGTATAAACCCGAGCATATCCCTCTTTAACAAGTTCGGCATTGAGCATTCTGCCGTCCGGAAGGTACACATAAGCAAGCAACCTTCCGTATCTGTCTTTTTTCTCAACATCAAATTCAAGTTTTACCTTTTTTCCTTCTACAAGATTTTTTGTAAACTCTGTGGCAATTTTCCCCATTGCGATTATAGTTTCACGGTCTTTCTTTGTGCGTTTTCGGTCCCGTTCTAATTTATGGCTAGGCCAGGCTTCGGGAGCATCTATCCCTATAAATCTTACCCTTTCCCGATTTTGTAATTCTATGGTATCGCCGTCAATGACTTTTGTCACAAGTATATTGTCATAACTGTATTTTTTGCCAAAAGGAAAGGCAAATTTAAATTTTCCCCTATAATGGACCTCGTCTTCGCTGTAAGCCGAAGAAGCATGGATAAGGATTAACGCCAAAATTAAGATTCGGGCATGCTTCGGTGGTCCCCGCACAAGGCCAAGCAAAACCAAAACGATACAAACCCAGCTAAATACATCGCCGAAGCGTGTGTAAAATGTTTTTGTAAAAGTGGGCATTATCATTCCTGCCACATACCCCTCTACGAAAATCTCGTCTTTCCCCACTCTAACAGACTTTAAAATCTTTCCTTTATGGTCTATTATACACGAAAGCCCTGTATTTGCGGCGCGGACAACAGGTGTACGATTTTCAACCGCTCTGAAAATAGAACCTTGCATGTGCTGGTATGGGGCGGCGGTCTTCCCGAACCACGCATCGTTTGTTATATTTACTAAAAACCTTGCGCCTTTTTTGACGAAATGCCTTGAGAGGCCGGGAAAAATATCTTCAAAACATATAAGAGCCGAAAAACTATAGAACTGGGTAGTTTTCTGAATTTTCCGAGGGCTGGGAATAATATCGCTAAATACGGCCTTAAATACCGTAAACTCCGAGCCCCTGTCAAAATCGCCGATGGGTTTGTCGATAAACGCGCGCATCGGAAAAAGGAGTTTTTCGAAAGGGACAAACTCGCCGAACGGGACAAGATGAATTTTGTCGTAATTTTGCAAGACTTTCCCTTTATCAGATATAAGCGTAGCGCTGTTGAAAACTTCGGAGTTTTCTCCTCTAATCGCGCCTACCAAAAGGTGCGTATTTCCGGACTTCGCAAGATCGAATATTTGATGCCTCACGTAAGATTCTTCTTCTAAATAACCCGGCAGGGCTGTCTCCGGCCAGATTACAAGGTGCGGGTTTTCCCTTAGGGACTCTTTAGTAAGAGCGCAATATTTATCGATAATAAACTTTTTATACAATGGGTTCCACTTTAGGCGTTGAGGGATATTTCCCTGTATAACCGAAACCTTCAGCTCCTGGGTGGGGTAAATATAGTTGATTCTATTCTGGCCATATGCCCATATCAAGGTAAACAAAACAAATATAAAAAATAAGATATAAAATCTTTTAGGCGTCTTTTTTAATGCCAAATATACGCCAAAATTTACAAGAACAATCAAAAACGAAACACCGTAAGCGCCGGTGATATCTGCTATCTGTATTACGGGAAGATTTAAGCTCTGAGAATACGCTAATAATGCCCAGGGAAATCCCGTGAAAAGATGCGCGCGCAGATATTCGGTAAGGACCCAGGCGGAGGGAACGAAAATTATAGCATACAGCGGATAGCCTGCCTGTCCGGTATGCAGGCGTATAGCGTATAGCAGACAAAAAATCGCGGGGGCTAACGAAAGTAAGAGTATCAATATGATTGTGCCGGGGATGGTTACGTTCGTAAGCCAGTACAAAATGCCTGAAAAAAATACGACTCCAAATATATATCCTATAATAAATCTTTGGCTGGTCTTCTTATTTTCAAGAGCAAAAAATAGAGGAATGAGCGCAACCCACGCTAAGTATCCTAAATTAAAGTTCGGGTACGCCAGAATCAGGAGGAGCGCTGAACAGATTACTTTCCACAACATTTTTTGTATTTAAGCCCGCTTCCGCAGGGACAGGGGGCATTCCTGCCGACCTTAGGGGTTTCTCTTTTATACGTCGCCTCCCGGGACGGCCTTGTATCCGGCATTGGTTGCGGTATTTCTTTTTGCTCGGGACCCGCTTGCAGGGCAGAATATTCCTCATGAACAAAAGTTCCCTCTTCTTTTTTAAATATGCCTTGAACAAATCTTTCTTCCACGGCAAACGTTTTAAAAAGCCTTTCGACTATCACCTCGTCAATTGTCCTGACAAAGTCGGTAAACATCGCAAACGCCTCGTGTTGATATTCCACCAGCGGGTCCTTTTGGCCGTACGAGCGCCACATTATGCCTTCCCGCAACTCATCCATGCTAAAGAGGTAATCCTTCCAATTCGAATCTATTACCCCCAGCATAATCATTCTTTCTAAATTTCTTGTTCGGTCAAAGCCTAGCATTCCTTCTTTTTTCGCGTAATGAGATTTTGAGAGCTCCGAAACTTTTGAAATTATCTCATCTTTAGAAATATCTAAAAAATCGCGTGTGTGAAAGTTTAATAAGAACTTGAATCTTAATTTCCTGCAAAAACTTTCGAGAAATTCTTCCTCGTTCTGCCAATCCATGAGCCAATCGTCTAAAATAGCTTCCAGTATATTAAAAACTTCTTCTTTCAGGTTATCCTCCAGAATGATATTTCTTCTTCTTGCATATATCAACTCTCTCTGCTGGTTCATAATATTGTCATATTTAAGAAGGTGCTTTCTTATTTCAAAGTTCTGCGTTTCAACTCTTTTTTGCGCCGTTCTTATGGCCCGGGTAACAAGCACATGTTGTATCTCCTGGCCTTCTTCCATGCCGAGACGTTCCATAATCATTTTTATCCTGTCGGAACCGAAGATTCTCATCAGGTCATCTTCCAGGGAAAGGTAGAATCTTGATGAACCCGGATCACCCTGCCTGCCGGCTCTTCCCCTTAGCTGATTGTCTATTCTTCTCGCTTCATGGCGCTCTGTTCCTATCATGTGGAGGCCGCCGAGTTCCACAACACGCCTATGTTCATCACCTGTCTTTTGTTTATATTCCTCAAGATATTTACTCTTGACTCTGTCCCGTTCAACTTTCGATTCAATCGAAAGTTTATTAAGGGCGTCCTCTGCCAGATATTCCGGATTCCCGCCTAAAAGAATATCGGTTCCGCGGCCCGCCATATTCGTCGCAATCGTAACGGCTCTCCACCTTCCTGCTTGCGCGACTATATGCGCCTCCATCTCGTGATATTTAGCGTTGAGGATATAGTGAGGGATATTTCGCTTCTTCAGGAGCCTGCTTAAGGTTTCGGATTTCTCAATGGTAATTGTGCCTACAAGAACGGGCCTTCCGTCTTTATAGAGGGCCTCTATCTCATCGCAGAGGGCGTTGAATTTTTCGTTCTCTGTCTTGTATATGACGTCACCAAAGTTAGTTCTGAGTAAAGGCTTGTTCGTGGGTATAACCACGACCGCGAGGTCGTATATCTTCTCAAATTCGCTGGCTTCCGTAGCCGCTGTCCCTGTCATGCCGGAAAGTTTTCCGTACATTCTGAAAAAATTCTGAAGCGTAATCGTAGCGAGTGTCTGGGATTCTTTCTGAACCTCTACCCCTTCTTTAGCCTCGATTGCTTCGTGTATCCCTTCGGAGAAACGCCTGCCGGGCATCATTCGGCCCGTAAACTCGTCAACAATTATAACCTTATCTTCGTGAACGACGTAACTTACGTCTTTCTGGAATAAAACATACGCTTTTAAAAGCTGCTTTATGCTATCAACGCGCTTTTGTTGCTCAAGATACGCTGAGGTAATCTCGCTCTCTTTGACAATCTTTTGTTCGTCCGTCAGGTCTACATTGCTTGCGATTTCCGAAAGTTTTGTCTCGAGGTCCTCGATTATAAACTCCACGTTAAACTTCTGGCGCATAATGTCTTCGCCCTTTGAAGTGAATGTAACTTCTCTTGTCTTCTCATCGAATATAAAGTACAGGTTTTCTAAAAGAGATGCCCTTTCATTTTCCATTAACTTGCTGTCGTAAGAGTTTACCGCTTTGTCGAATAACACCTTCACCTTTGTATTTTTCAAAACAAGATCCAGGAATTCTTTCATCTTTGGCGAGCCCCTATGTATAAGGTAAAGAAGCCTTTGCGATTCTTCGGCCTCGTCAGTCGCACCTATTATCTTTTTAAGCTTCATAAGGAGTTCGTCACTGAGGCGTTTTTGCAATTTTGAGATATAATCAACGACGGGTTTCATCTCAACATAGGCGACGTTGGTGCTTTCGGTAGGGCCGGATATAATTAAAGGTGTCCTCGACTCATCTATCAGGATACTATCCACTTCATCAACAATGGCAAAATTGAAACCTCTCTGGACAATGTCCTCATTATGGATAACCATATTATCGCGTAAATAATCAAATCCAAACTCATTGTTGGTTCCATAAGTAATATCCGAGCTATATGCCTTCTTTCTCTCTTCCGGGGACATATCGTGCTGAATCACGCTAACGGACAATCCTAAAAATTCATAAACAGGTCCCATCCAAATCCTGTCGCGCTTGGCCAAGTAGTCATTAACCGTAACGATATGTACCCCTTCACCGGTAAGGGCATTAAGGTATGTCGGGAGGGTTGCAACAAGGGTTTTACCTTCGCCTGTTGCCATCTCAGCAATCTTCCCTTCATGTATAATAATTCCGCCTATAAGCTGAACGTCAAAGTGCCTCATGTTCAATACCCGACGCGCTACCTCCCTTACGACAGCGAATGCCTCCGGCAAAATATCGTCAAAAGTTCCATTCTTTAAAATTTTAAGCTTTCGTTTCAGCTTATCCTTCTCCTGAGGAAAAGACGCCTCCTCTAATTTCTTCTCAAGCTCTTTTGACTCAGGCCGTATTTTTTCTATGCACCTTTTTATATGTTCCCTGAACTTATCTGTTTTCCGGCGGAGCTCCTCATCTGAAAGCTTTGAGACATCGGCCTCCAGGCTATTTATCTTATCCACGAGAGGTTTTAACCTTGCCAGTTCTCTCTTGTTTTGCGAACCTATAATCTTATCTAAAATAAATTTCATCTTTTTTTCATCTTTTTCAGATATGCTTCTATAAATCCGTCCAGCCCGCCGTCCAGAACACCCTGCGCGTTCCCTGCCTCGAAACCGGTTCTGTGGTCCTTAACCAATGAATAGGGGTGAAGGACATAGGAGCGTATCTGGCTACCCCATTCGATAGGTTTTTTCTCTTCATACTGCTTCGCAAGTTCGGTTTTTTTTCTTTCCAATTCCCGCTCGTAAAGGCGGGATTTCAGGACCTTCATTGCGGTCTGTTTGTTTTTATGCTGAGAGCGTTCATTCTGGCATTGCACGACAATCTTAGTGGGAACGTGCGTTATTCTAACGGCTGAGTCAGTAACATTAACGTGCTGGCCCCCTTTGCCGCTTGCCCTGTAAGTATCTATCTTTAAATCCGATTCCTTAATGTCTATCTTTATATTTTCGTCTATTTCCGGGATGACATCCACGGAAGCAAAAGAGGTATGCCGCCTTTTGTTGGCGTCAAAGGGCGAAATTCTTACCAGTCTGTGAACGCCGCTTTCGGATTTCAGATAACCATAGGCAAATTGTCCCTTTATGATGAAAGTCACATTCTTTATGCCGGCTTCCTCACCCGGTAAGTAATCGATTCTCTGTATTGTATATTTCTTCTTATCTGCCCACCTGTTATACATCCTATATAACATCCCGACCCAATCGCAGGATTCGGTGCCGCCGGCGCCTGCGTTAATGCTTATTATGGCGCTTAACCCGTCCTCTTTCTTGTTTAAA
>JAUWBJ010000026.1 GCA_030605095.1 Candidatus Omnitrophota bacterium
GAAGAACGCCTGAATAAATACGGAATTAAAGTTAAAGGTTTAAACTATATCGTAACGGGGAAGCGCGATAAATCAGGCCGCCTCAAAAGCGTTAAGGTAAGAGGCTCAAAAGGCGTAAAAGAGATTAAAGGATATAAGTTCCGCCTTGCCCTCGGTCCGAATGTAATAAAGAGCGCTAATTTCACGGTAAGAATCACGCCCAAAGGCGTAATATTCAGGGGCAAAGGTTGGGGCCACGGTGTGGGCATGTGCCAGTGGGGCGCCTTCGGCATGGCCAAACGCCGCTTCAACTATAGAAAGATTCTCGAATTTTACTATTCGGGAACCAAGATCAAAAACTACGATGAAATTATCAGATTTTGATTATAATCTACCGGAAGGATTGATTGCGCAGTATCCGAGCAAAACCCGCGGGGACGACCGGTTGCTCGTTGTGGACAGGGCGGGAAACTCTTTCAAAGAGAGGGTTTTTGCGGATATTGTAGATTATTTTAACGAAGGGGATCTACTTGTTTTAAATGACACAAAGGTTATTCCGGCGAGGCTTTTTGCGAGAAGAAAAACAGGCGGAAGTGTAGAGATTTTTATAGTGGATAAGCAAAGAAATCCGGTTGAGGCGCTTGTTAAGCCGTCCGGGAGGGTAAAAGAAAATGAAAGCGTTATCCTTGATTCCGGTGACGAAGCCAGGGTGCTGGGAACGACTGAAATAGGGAGGCTGGTTGAATTTAATAGGCCAATCGACGGAATTTTAGAAAGATACGGCCATGTTCCGCTGCCGCCTTATATTACAAGACGCGATGAGCCGGGCGACAGGGAAAGATACCAGACAATTTATGGAAGAGAAAAAGGCGCAACAGCATCGCCTACAGCCGGCCTTCATTTTACGAAAGATTTAATCGATAAACTAAAGGAAAAAGGCGTTGAGGTCGCCTATATTACCCTTCACGTAAGTTACGGCACATTTGCTCCGATCAAGGAAGAGATAGTAGAAAGGCATAAAATGCATTCGGAATTTTACCGTATTTCGAGGGAAAGCACTTCTATTATAAATAAAGCGCGTAAAAGATCCGCGAAGATTTTCGCCTGCGGGACAACCTCCTTAAGAACGCTTGAGACATGCGCCAAGAAAGATAGGGACGTGCCCCATAGTGGGGCACGTCCCTATCTTTTAGCCCATAGTGGGGCACGTCCCTATTCTTCTACAGTTTCAGGATTTACAAATCTTTTTATTTACCCGGGTTTTAAATTTAAAATAGCGAACGCATTGATTACTAATTTTCATCTGCCGAAATCGACGCTTATTCTTTTGACGAGCGCATTCGCGGGAAAGAATTTGCTTTTTAGAGCATACAGGTATGCGATTGAGAGAAGCTTTAGATTTTTTAGTTATGGCGACGCTATGTTGATTATATGAGTTTTAAGCTGTTACACAAAGACAAATCCAGTAAGGCGCGATTAGGGTTACTTAATACCGCGCACGGCAAAGTTCACACCCCTTGTTTTGTGCCTGTTGGCACGCAGGCCACGATAAAGGCGCTTTCTAACGACGAAATGAAAGAGTGCGGTACCGAGATGATTATGGCCAATGCTTATCATTTGTACCTTAGGCCCGGAGAGAAAGTGCTGAAGAAAGCAGGAGGCCTGCATAAATTTATGGCGTGGGACGGCCCTATTATGACTGATTCGGGCGGCTACCAGATATTCAGTCTCGCGGTATTAAGGAAGGTTAGAAAAGAAGGCGTTGAATTCAAATCCCATATCGATGGCTCAAAACATTTTATGACACCCGAGCATATTATAGGATTTCAGAAGATTTTAGGAAGCGACATAATGATGCCCCTTGACGAATGCCTTCATTATCCCGTAAGCCGCAACAATGTGGAGGAATCGCTTAAGATAACATTCGATTGGGCGAAGAGATCAAAAAAAGCGCGCGCTACTAAACAAATGTTGTTTGGGATTGTGCAAGGGTCGACCTATCTCGACCTTCGCAAGAGAGCTGTCGAAGAGATTGTCGGCCTCGATTTTGACGGTTACGCCATAGGCGGGGTTGCTGTCGGAGAACCGCAAGACCTGATCCATGAGGTAACGGAATATACGGCGTCGGCTCTACCGCAAAATAAGGCGCGCTACCTTATGGGCGTCGGCACGCCGCTTGATATGCTCGATGCTATTTCGGAAGGAGCGGATTTATTTGACTGCGTTGTGCCTACGAGAAACGGAAGGAACGGACAGGCCTTTACATGGAGCGGGGAACTTCAGTTAAGAAACGCGCCTTTTAAGGAGGATTTCGCGCCCGTTGACAAAAAATGCGCCTGTTATACATGTAGAAATCATACACGCGCTTACATAAGACATTTATTTAATACCGATGAGATTTTAGGCCTTCGCCTTGTGTCATTGCATAATATTTGTTTTTATGTTAAACTTATAGAAACTTCACGGAAGGCAATTAAGGAAGATCGGTTTAAGAAGTTTGTTAAGGATTTCAAGGTGAGGTATAGGAATAGATAAGGGAGGTAAAAAATGTTAAACGCTTATGCGCAAGTCGCTCAAGGTTCGGGCCAGCAGGGAGGAAGTCCGCTGGTTTCATTAATGCCTATAGTAATAATATTTGTTATTTTCTATTTTCTTCTTATCCGTCCGCAGAGAAAGTCACAGGAAGAACACAGGAGAATGGTTTCCGGGTTGAAGAAGAACGACGAGGTTATTACATCGGGCGGCATACACGGGACGATTGTGAACGTTAAGGAGAATTCGGTTGTTCTAAGAATAGACGATAACGTAAAAATCGAAGTTCAGAAAAACGCTATCGGCACGCTGAAGAGGTCGCATGGTTAGAAATTTGAAGTGGAAGATTGTTTTAGTTGTATTAACTGTCGGTTTTGCGCTGTGGATGGGATATCCACCCCTGGATATATCCGACAAGGAAGGCAGCGTAGTCCGGAAGGGAAAGATTAATTTAGGCTTAGATTTGCAGGGCGGTATGCACCTTGTCCTTAAAGTCGATACCTCTAAATTAACCGCCGAAGAGGCAAAAGACGCGCCGGATAGAGCGCTCGAGATAATTAGAAACAGGATTGACCAGTTTGGCGTGATGGAGCCTTCTATCCAGAGGCAGGGCAAAGATAGAATCGTTATTCAGCTTCCGGGGATAACGGATAGGGAGAGAGCGCTAAAACTTGTCAAAAGTTCGGCTCATTTAGAATTCAGGCTTGTTTCCGATAATCCCGAACTCATAAAGAAAGCGTTTGCCGGTGAGGATGTAGAAGGTTACGAGCTCAAGACTTTAAAAACGAGAGAGGATGAGGCAGAGAAACTTCTTTTAGAGAAAAAAGCCGTGCTTATGGGCGACACCCTGGTTGACGCGACTACAGAATTCAGCCAGACAGCTTTTAACCAGCCCTATGTTTCAATTGAATTGAACAAAGAAGGCGGCCGTACTTTTGCCGAGATTACCGGAGCGAATGTCGGAAGAAGGCTTGCCATTGTGCTGGACGGTACTGTATACAGCGCGCCTGTAATCAGGGAAAAGATTCCTTCAGGCCGCGGCCAGATAACAGGCAATTTCTCTGTTCAGGAAGCAAGCGACCTCGCGATAGTGCTGCGTGCAGGCGCCCTGCCTGCTCCCGTAGAAATTATAGAAGAAAGAACAGTCGGCCCGACCCTTGGCAGGGATTCTGTAAGAAGGGGAATAAGAGCGATTATTACGGGAGGAATTGCGGTTCTCGCCTTCATGGCTATATATTATCTGATATCAGGGCTAATTGCCGATTTCGCGCTTATTCTCAATATAATTTTGATTACGGGCGCTTTATCTTATTTCCACGGCACATTAACACTGCCGGGCATAGCAGGCCTTGTTCTGACAATAGGCATGTCGGTTGACGCTAATGTTCTTATATTCGAGAGAATAAGGGAAGAATCCAATCTCGGAAAGTCACTCCGCGCCGCCATACAGAGCGGTTTCCAACGCGCATTCCGGACAATCCTGGATGCCAATCTTACCACCCTCATAACAGCGCTTATACTTTTTCAATTCGGGACAGGGCCGGTGAGAGGATTTGCGACTGTCCTTAGCATAGGCATCATATCGAGCATGTTCACTGCTATTGTCGTAACAAGGCTTATTCTGGATTTGCTTTCGACAGGTAAGAAAAAACTTAACCGGCTTTCGATGTTGCAATTTGTGAGAAATTTAAAAGTCAACTTCATAGGGATGAGAAAAATAGCGTATGTAATTTCCGCTGTTTTGATTGCTATAGGCATGTTTAATTTTGCCAAAAGGGCGGAAAGAAATTACGGCATAGATTTTACCGGCGGGGTCTTACAGCAGTATAAATTTGAGAAAGTTATTCCTCTTGAGAATATAAGAACGACTTTAGATGAAGCCGGCACAGGGGATGTTCCGATTCAGCAATTTTCCGATAAAAGAGAGATTTTGATAAGAACCCAGGAAGATAATTCCAACGGCATTATGCAAAAGTTTAAGGAAAGATTTAAAGATAACAGATTCGAAGTGATGAGGATAGAAAAAGTGGGGCCTTCCATCGGAAAAGATTTAAGAGAGAAGGCTATAAAGGCGGTAATCTTCGCCATGATAGGGATATGCCTTTATGTATCTTTCAGATTTCAATTCAGATTTGCCATAGCAGCGATTGTGGCGCTTTTTCATGATGTCTTTATATGCCTCGGCGCCATAGCCCTTACAGGGAGAGAGCTTTCTATACCTGTTATAGCAGCGCTTCTTACGATTGTGGGTTATTCGATAAACGATACAATCGTTGTATTTGACAGGATACGAGAAGATAGAAAACTCATGCGAAAAGCTACATACAAAGAAGTTATAAATACAAGCATAAATCAGACATTTTCGCGCACACTTTTAACTTCTTTAACGACGCTTATGGTTGTTTGCGCGCTCTATTTTCTCGGCGGCGATGTTATTAACGATTTTGCTTTTGTGATGCTGGTAGGCATTATCTCCGGCACGTATTCGTCGATTTTTATCGCGAGCCCCATTTTGCTCGACTGGCCGTCTAAACGCGCAAGGTAACTATGAACCGAGTCTGGTGTATTAAGGCCTCACATCCGGAATTAAGGCAAACCCTCGCAAAATCCTTAGGCATCTCTCCCATTACCGCCCAGCTTTTGATAAATCGCGGCATAAATGATGAAATGCAGGCGCACCATTTCTTATACGGAGACCTTCGTTCCTGCCATGACCCGTTCCTCTTGAAAGACATAGATAAATCCATAGCTCGAATAAAGCGCGCCATCAAGGAAAAAGAAAATATCCTCGTCTACGGCGACTATGATGTTGACGGCATCACGGGTGTGGCGCTTCTAAACATAGTTCTTACCCGCTTAAAAGCGAATGTTACAACCTATATTCCCAACAGGCTCGAAGAGGGTTACGGGCTTAATGCCGGTGCCGTCGGCCTGGCGCATCGCAAGAAAATTTCCCTCATCATAACCGTTGACTGCGGCATAAGCGGCCATAAAGAAATAAATCTAGCGAATAAGCTCGGTATAGATGTTATAGTAACAGACCACCACGAGATTAAAGATACGTCCTTACCGAAAGCATATTCGATAATAAACCCACTTCAGGAGGCCTGCAGGTATCCTTTTAAACATCTATCCGGCGTGGGCCTCGCTTATAAATTAGCTCAGGCGCTTTTGGAAGGCACGCGTTCCTCCTTCGCCAAGGCTTCCTCCTTCGCCAAGGCTTCGGGGGACAAGTCGGAGGACAAGTATTCCGTAGAGGAACACCTGGATTTGGTAGCTCTCGGCACGGTAAGCGATTTATCTGTCCAGAAAGGCGAGAATAGAATACTTACAAAATGGGGTTTGAAAAAATTAAATGATACTAAGAAAAAAGGCTTAACCGCGCTCATAGAGGTCTCGGGTTTGAAGGGAAAGGATATCTCTTCGAGGCATATAGGTTATATTTTAGGGCCCAGGATAAACGCTATGGGTAGAATCGGCTCGCCCGAGGTCGCTTTGAAATTACTTTTAACAGACGATAGAGGTGAGGCGTCGCGCCTCGCCGCTATTTTAAACAGCGAGAACAGGAACAGGCGGAAAATAGAAGCGCGGGTTTTAGACGAAGCCATGGAAAAGGTGAAGAGAGAAATAAATTTTAAAGATTCCAGGGTAATAGTTCTTTCGAGCGCGAGGTGGCATGCCGGCGTTATAGGCATCGTCGCGAACCGCATTATAGAAAAGTTTTACAGGCCGACGATTATGATAGCCATACAGGGAAAAATCGGCAAAGGCTCAGGAAGGAGCATCGATAATTTCCACCTTTTTAACGCCGTTAATTCATGTAAGTCGCTCCTCATAGATTTCGGCGGGCACGAAGGTGCGTGCGGCTTATCAATAGAAGCGAAGAATATAAAGAAATTTACAAATGATATCAATAAATTCGCGAGGAAAGAGATTCTTGACGAAGATTTATATCCCCGATTGGATATTGATATAGAGGTCGAGCTTTCAGAGTTGAACGAGAAGCTCATAGAAGAGTTGGAGCTTCTTTCGCCCTTCGGGCCCGAGAACCCGCGTCCAATGTTTTCTTCCAGAGACGTGTATCTTAAGAACGAGCCGCGAAGAATAGCGAAGAGCGGTTTCAAAATGTGGGTTACGGATGACAATGTTGTGTGCGAGGCCGTGAGTTTTCGAGCCGAAGGCATGAGCATGCCCTATAAGGGCTCGAAGGTTAATCTTGTTTATTCCCCGTCAATAAATACGTGGCGGGGTTTGTCTTCTTTGCAGCTTGATTTAAAAGATTTGAAGACGGCTCTTTAAGCGGCTTTCTTGATCTTACCTGCTTTCAGGCATTTGGTGCAAACGCGCACCCTCTTTGTTTTACCGTTAATAATGGCACGCACCCTTTGCAGGTTGGGCAGGAAGCGGCGGCGGGTTATGCCGGTTATGCGTTGGCCGACACCGCCTTTTTTCTTAGCAAGACCGCGCCTGGTGATAGTTCTACCGGCAACGGGTCTTTTTCCACATATATAGCAAATCTTGGACATAAGTTTTTTAATAATATCACACAAAAGCATCCAATGCAAGGAAAAAAATTAGATTCTACGCCAAAGGCGTATCAGCCCAGGGCTGAAAA
This sequence comes from Candidatus Omnitrophota bacterium, assembly GCA_030605095.1. GTDB lineage: Bacteria > Omnitrophota > Gorgyraeia > JABMRN01 > RBG-13-46-9. The sequence continues at coordinate 7,127 of JAUWBJ010000026.1, forward strand.
ACTGGATGTAAGATACCTGAAAGGGGTCGGCCCTAAAAGGGTTGAGCTTCTGAATAGATTGGGAATAAATACCGTAGAAGACCTCTTATATTATTTGCCGAGGAGATATGAGGATAGGAGTAATTTTACCCTTGTCAGGGATTTAAAGATAGGCGAGTATCAGACCGTAAAAGGAAAGGTTCTTACTCTTAGCGGGCATATAACAAAAAGAAGAATCAGCGTATTCCAAATAGCCCTCGGTGATAAGACAGGCGTAATTTACTGTGTTTGGTTCAATCAGCCTTTTTTAAAAAAATTCTTTAAAACCGGCCAGAAGCTGATAGTTTACGGTAAGGTTGAGAAATACGGTAAACTTCAAATAAATCATCCCGAATACGAAGTCGTAAAAACAGGCACCGACTCTGTAAATATCGGAAGGATTACCCCGATATATTCTCTTACTCAGGATGTGAGCCAGCGATATCTAAGATTTTTAGCACACGAGGCAATCGAGCGTTTTTTGTTTTCCGCCAACGAAAAGCTCCCCGCTTACATAAGGGCCAGGAGGCATTTGGCTGACATTCGGTTCGCGATTCGAAATATACATTTTCCGGCTTCATTCGGAAATTTGGATAAGGCCTATAAAAGAATTGTTTTCGAAGAGTTTTTTATACTTCAGCTTGCGCTCGCTTTAAAAAAGAGAGACGTAAAGACAGGCGCTCCGGGCATACGCCACAAGCTGGACGCGCGCCTTATCGATTCCTTTAAGAAATTGTTCCCGTTTGAACTTACGAAGTCCCAATTAAAAGCAATAAATGAAATACAGATTGATATGGCAAACCCGAAACCCATGAATCGCCTTTTGGAGGGCGACGTAGGAAGCGGAAAAACCGTAGTCGCGATATACGCGCTTTTATTGACGGTGCAGAATGGGTATCAGGCCTCTATCATGGCTCCAACCGAAATTTTAGCCAGGCAGCACTACGTTAATATAAGCGAGCTTTTGATGCCACTCGGCGTTAATATAAGGTTTCTGGTTAGCGGATTAAAACCGGCCAAAAGACTCGAGATAGAAAATGAAATTGAGAGCGGGGAAGCGGATGTTGTAATAGGGACACACGCGCTCATATGGCAGGGTGTTAAATTCAAAAAGCTGGGGCTTGTTGTTGTTGATGAACAGCACAAATTCGGCGTAACCCAGAGGCACGTTTTAAGAAAAAAAGGCCTGAATCCGGATGTGCTTGTCATGACAGCCACGCCGATTCCCAGGACGCTCGCCCTGACCGTTTACGGGGATCTCGATATCTCCGTTATTAAAGAACTGCCGAAGGGAAGATATCCGATTTCAACCTGGTGCGTGGAAGAACAAAAACGCCGGGAGGTTTACGAGTTTATTAGAGAAGAAGTCAAAAAGGGCCGCCAGGCTTACATAGTTTATCCGAGAATCTGGTCAACCGGTCAGAGCGGTTTGAAAGCCGCCGCGGCTATGTATAACAAACTCCAGACAGAGGTTTTTTCGGATTTAAGGCTCGGGCTCATACACGGCAGGATGCTTCTCAAAGAGAAAAATGATATTATGAAAAAATTTAAGGATAAAAAAATCGATATTTTACTTTCGACAACCGTTATTGAGGTAGGAATAGACGTCGCCAATGCTTCGTGCATGGTCATAGAAAACGCCGAACGTTTCGGGCTTTCACAGCTTCACCAGCTGAGAGGCAGAATCGGAAGGGGCGATTACCCTTCCTATTGCGTACTGTTAGGCAGCCCGGGGACAGAAGCGGCTAAGAAAAGATTTTATACAATGTCCCAGACGCAGGACGGGTTTAAGGTTGCCGAGGAGGACCTGGAGTTACGCGGGCCGGGCGAATTTTTCGGGACGAAACAACACGGCCTTCCCGAGCTCCGCTTCGGTAACATATTGAGAGATTTTGAGATAATGGAACAGGCCCGCACCGAGGCATTCGAGATGGTTAGAGAAGACCCGTATTTGAGAAACCCGAGGAATAGCTTTGTTCACGATGCTCTCAAAAAACGTTTTGCGGGGAGGTTGGAGCTGATAAGCGTAGGATGAATGTCGACTATTCAAACATGTTTTAATTTTTCGGATAACCAAAGCTTAATCAATGCACTTCTGGCAACTCCGATTTTCCTGGCTTCTTTGTCTATTTCTGCCAAAAGAAATATAGGAAAATCAATGTTAATTCTTTGGATTTTTTTGTTTGCTTTCGCTTTGCTTACATCCAAAAAATATCCCATATCTTTTCCTTTGTCAAATCTTTTGTCGAATTCTTTAGAAGTTATCTTTTTAACCGATTTTTTCATAATACACCTTCCTCTCGTTACGCCTACTTTTTCTGCAGGAAATTATTCTTATCTTTTTCTTTCTGATTGTAAAAATACAAGAATATATATCCGATTTTATCCTACCTATAATCATATACCTCGATTCTCCTTTGGTTATAGCCGGTAATATAACATTATCCTCAAGCCAGAGTATTTTAGATTCTTCAAAATCTATGCCATGTTTCTGTTTATTGGTTAATGATTTATTTTTGTTATATTCAAATTCCATATTAATAGTATACCATATTTATACCATTTTGCAACCTTTTTCATACATTCATGCATAACCCTGTTAGGAAACCCAAACTCCAGACATTCGCGTAATCACACCCAAATCTTCACCATTCCAATATTCTTGAGAATATGAGAATAGTTCAACCACTCCATAGCTCTAAACTTCTTGAGGATTTAGAATTGTTATGTTATATTATGGTTTGAGGGAGCCCCTTTTATGAGGATAATCGGCGGAGAATATAGAGGCAGGATCTTAAAAATGCCGAAGGGCGTTAAGATACGGCCCACGCAAGATAGGGTTCGAGAGGCCATGTTTAACATTATCAGGGCCGGAGTCCCGGAAGCGAAGGTCCTCGATTTATATGCCGGTAGCGGCGCATTCGGCATAGAAGCGCTTTCGCGAGGGGCTTATTCTGCAATATTTGTTGATAATAATATTAATTGTATAAGGGTTATAAAATCCAACCTTTTAGTTCTGGGCGGTAGCGCCGGGCTTTCTCAAGTCATTAAATTAGACGCACTTACGTCGATTTCAAGGTTTAAAAAGGAGAATAAAAAATTCGATATAATCTTTCTCGACCCGCCTTATCACAGGGATTTAGCAAGAAATTGCTTGATAAAGATAGATGCCTGTGATATATTATCACAACACGGTTTTACCCTCTGTGAACATTTTAAGAAAGACGTTATGCCTGAAAGAATAGGCGGCCTCTTCTCTTTTAAAGAGAGGAAATACGGGGATACCATGTTGTCATTTTACAGGAGACAAAAGTGAACCCCGCCCTTCCTAAAAGAATTGACGTAGATACCATAATGAAAAATATGTGTAGTTTGATAAAAATAAAAATAAAGATAAAAATTAAAAGAAAAGGAAGGGCGGGGTGAATAGGAAGGTAATTTACCCGGGGACGTTTGACCCCATCACGCATGGCCATCTGGATATCATAGAAAGGGCCTCAAGGATTTATGACCGGGTTTTCATCGGTGTCGCTCATAGCAAAGAAAAGCATCCCCTCTTTAGCGTGAAAGAAAGGGTATCCATGCTTAAAAGGGCGACAGCGCATTTAAAGAATATAGAGGTAGAGGATTTTGACGGGCTCGTTGTCGATTACGCGAAGAAAAAAACCTCACGCGTAATTATAAGAGGCCTTCGCATGCTTTCAGATTTTGAATTTGAATTCCAGATGGCCCTGACCAACAGAAAATTAGCCGAAGAGATTGAAACAATTTTTATGATGACCAGCGATAATTATGCTTACCTTTCCAGTAAACTTATTAAGGAGGCAGTAAGCCTCGGGGCGGACGTTAAAAGCTTCGTCCCTTCGTTTGTAGCCGAGAAACTCAGAAAGAAACTAAGGTAATAATAAATAATTACAAGTGAAAAGCCGGATAGAAGCGTTAAAAGAGGTTGCTAAAGCGAACCCTAAAAAGATTATTCTTCCCGAAGGAAATGAGCCAAGGGTCCTTGAGGCAGCAGCGGCCCTTACCTCGCAGGGCATAGCGGATATAATATTAATCGGCAAGGAAGACGAAGTCAGTAAGATTGCAAAAGACTCGTCCGTTTCGCTTGAGAAAATTCGGATTATTGAGCCCCTGAAATACCCCGGAGTCGAAGAACTGGTAGATACATTTTACAACTTGAGAAAACATAAGGGTATTACCAGAAGCGAGGCCAAGGGCGCTGTTACAGGCAACCGGGTATATTTTGGCGCTCTTTTGGTAAGGGCAGGCGTTGCGGACGGTTTTGTAGCGGGCGCGAGCCACACAACATCTAATGTCGCGAGAGCCGCTCTCTATTGCCTGGGCCTGGATAGAGACATAGGCGTTATGTCGAGTTCTTTTTTAATTGAGCTCTCTGATTCTTCCTACGGCGACAACGGATTATTCATATTCGGAGACTGCGCCATAGTGCCTGACCCGAGCCCTGCGAGGCTGGCGGGTATAGCCATTTCTTCGAGCCGGCTTTACGAAGAATTTTTTAAACGTAAACCCTATGTCGCTCTTCTAAGTTATTCGACGAAAGGAAGCGCCCGCGGAGAATCCGTGGAAAAGGTTTTGAAGGCGCTCGAGATAATAAGGAAAAAAGCTCCGGGCCTGGACTGTGACGGGGAATTGCAACTGGACGCAGCCATCGTACCGGAAGTCGCGAAAATAAAAGCGCCCGGAAGCCGCGTCGCGGGCCGGGCGAATGTTCTTATATTTCCTAACCTGGACGCCGGCAACATTGCTTGCAAGCTGGTCCAGCGCATGGGAGAGGCGCGGATAGTCGGGCCGATTTTACAGGGGTTGAACAAGCCATGCAGCGATTTATCGCGCGGTTCGGGCATACAAGAAATCGTTGATACGGTAACGGCAACTGCTATAAGAGTTTGATGAGATGTTGATACTTGTTATAAATTGCGGCAGCTCATCTTGTAAATATCAGCTCTTTGATATAAAATCTAAAAAATCTCTTGCGAAAGGAATTATCGAAAGGATAGGACAAAGAAATTCCGGGTGCAAGAATCATTACCAGGCCATTAAACTGATAAGGGATAAACTGCCCTCGAGCGAAATAAAGGGAATCGGCCACAGGGTTGTCCACGGCGGCGAAGAATTCAAGGAAGCGGTTGTTATAAAGAAGAATGTATTGCGGTCGATTGAGAGGGCAAGCGAACTCGCGCCGTTACATAACCCGCCGTCTCTGGCAGGCATAAAGGCGTGTAAAAGATATTTCCCGAAGATACCGCAAATTGCTGTGTTTGATACGGCATTCCATCAGTCAATGCCGGCTCACGCTTATATCTATGGCATACCCTTTCGCTTTTACAGAAAATATAAAATTAGAAGATACGGTTTTCACGGAACAAGCCATAGATTTGTTGCAAATGAAGCTTCCAGAAAGCTCAAGAAGCCGCTCCGGAGATTAAAAATAATTACCGCGCATTTGGGCAACGGATGCAGCATGACAGCGGTTTTGCGAGGGAAGGCGATAGATACGACAATGGGATTTACGCCTTTAGAGGGGCTTTTGATGGGAACACGAGGGGGAGATTTAGACCCGGCTATAGTTACGTTTTTAATGGAAAAAGAGAGATTGAGCACAACGGAAATTAACGAAATTCTTAATAAAAAAAGCGGCCTTTTGGGTATTTCCGGAGTGAGTAACGACATGAGAGACATACTGGTTAAGATGAAAAAAGGCAATGCCCGGGCGCGCCTTGCCTTTAGAATCTTTATTTACAGGATTAAGAAATATATAGGCGCCTACCATGCTATAATGGGCGGATTGGACGCGGTTGTTTTTACAGGCGGTATCGGCGAGAATCTGCCGGGCTTAAGACAAATGCTTTCGAGAGAGCTCCGGGGCGTTCTTGGCAACAAGGCCAAATTTTTAACAATACCTACGAACGAAGAGCTTTTGATAGCACGTGACACTTACAGATTAATTAAAGCAAATTGAACTTAAATCAAAAGGAGTTACAATGGCAAACCCAAAACGCCGGCACTCTAAACAGCGCGGCAGGCTTAGAAGGACATTTTATAAAATAAAGTCGAGGAATTTATCTAAATGCCCGCAATGCGGCAAATTGAAACTCCCGCACAGGATATGTCTTTTTTGCGGATATTATAAGGGAGAAGCGCGCGTTACGATATTGAGTAAAGAAGAAAAAAAGAAAGAACGGGACAAGAAGAGGACGAAGAGATGATAAGGATTGCTTTAGACGCAATGGGCGGCGACAGGGCGCCGCGAGTGGCTGTTGAAGGCGCGGCATGGGCTTCGCGGGAACTGGACTGCCATATTGTCCTTGTCGGCAGGGAACGCAATATCAGGAAATTTCTGGTCAAGACGGATTATTCCAAGGAGAAGATATCCGTAAGACATGCCTCCGAAGTGATTAAGATGGCCGAACCTGCCGCTATAAACGTGAGGCGAAAGAAGGACTCTTCCATTTCTGTCGGCATCGAGATGTTAAAGAAAAAAGAGGTCGACGGTTTCATAAGCGCCGGGAATACGGGAGCGGTGGTATGCGCGGCGGCGCTTAAGTTAAGAACGTTACCCGGCATCGAGAGGCCCGGCATAGGCATTGTAATGCCGACCTTAAAAAAACCCTGCATTATTATAGACGTCGGCGCCAATATCGAGGCAACGCCGCGTCAGCTTTTGCAATACGGGGTTATGGGTTTGTGCTATTCCGAGTATATATTGGGCATAAAAAATCCGACCGTCGGATTATTGAATATAGGCCAGGAGGAATCGAAGGGCACTGAACTTGTTAAAAAGGCGCGTCAGCTTTTTGAAAAAACTAAATTGAACTTTTCAGGTAATATCGAAGCCAGAGACGTCTATAGGGGGAAGGTTGACGTTGTCGTATGCGATGGTTTTCTCGGCAACATCCTTTTGAAGGTTACGGAGAGCTTTGCGGAAGCCACAAGCGAATTTCTGAAAAGGGAACTTACAAAAAGACTCCTGCCGAAGATAGGAGCGATTTTAAGCCTCCCGGCTTACAGGGCTATCCGGAAAAAAATAGATTATTCCGAATATGGCGGTGCGCCGCTTCTGGGTGTTGACGGCAGGGTTATCATTGCGCACGGCTCCTCAAACGCAAAAGCGATAAAGAACGCTGTCCGCGCCGCTTGCGAATACGTAAAACATAAATTAAACAGGCACATTATCGAAGACTTGGAAGGTTTACCCCGTTAGAAATTCAACATACAATGCAAAGATAAAAAACCTATGCAATAAAATAAAGCTATATAGACATAATAGAAGCAAAAGGATGAAAATTTCTAACGGGGTTTAAATGAGTCCCGTTAGACCTCATAAAATGCAATCATTTCTGTTTTATTATAAATTCTTACATTGTCTTAAGGGGATGTACGTTACCGCAATGATAGATGGAGGTCTAACGGGATGAGTGAGAGAAAAGTAGGCTTTATCGGCCTGGGAAAATATTTACCGGAGAACCGCCTGACCAATAAGGATTTGGAAAAAATCGTTGATACAACCGATGAGTGGATACGGGAACGCACCGGCATAAGGGAGAGAAGAATTGCCCGCGACGACGAAGCAACAAGCGATATGGCGGTAAACGCCGCTAAAGCAGCCCTTAAGGATGCCAAATTAAAGCCCGAAGACATAGACCTAATTATAGTCGCAACCATCACGCCTGATATGTTTTTTCCTTCCACAGCTTGTATCGTCCAGAACAAACTCGGCATTAGTCAAACCCCTGCCTTTGATATAAGCGTAGCGTGTTCGGGTTTCATATACGGCATTGCCATAGCCAGCCAATTCATAAAATCCGGAATGTATAAGCACGTTCTGTTAATAGCCGCAGAGAAGATGTCAAGCGTAACAGACTGGAAGGACAGGGGAACATGCGTTCTTATGGGAGACGGCGCAGGCGCAGCTATTCTGGGAGAAGTTGAAGAAGGCGGTATTCTTTCGGTCTATCTCGGCGCGGATGGCTCAAAAGGCGATTTACTGAAGATGCCGGCAGGGGGCTCCAGATTACCTGCAACGGCCTCTACAGTTGAGGGGAGACTCCATTTTCTAAAGATGCAAGGGAATGAATTGTTCAGACACGCCGTCAGGATTATGGCCCATGCCGCGTTAAAAGCGGCAGAGCCCCTCGGTTTAAAAGGCGACGACATAAATCTGGTTATTCCGCATCAGGCTAATGTCAGAATTCTAAACGCTGTTGCGAAACGTATGGGTATAGACCCCGCAAAAAAGCTGTATTTAAATATTGATAAATACGGCAATATGTCAGCTGCCTCAAGCGCTGTTGCCCTGGCTGAAGCTGTTGAAGAAGGCCGGGTTAAAAAAGGAGACACAATCCTTCTCGATGCCTTCGGCGCAGGACTTACCTGGGGCGGGATTATTATTAAATGGTAGACGTAGCGTATATATTTCCCGGGCAAGGAGCGCAATACGTGGGGATGGGGCATGAGCTTTACGAAGCCTATCCCGAAGCTCGGCAAGTTTTTGATAAAGCAAACGAAATATTAAAATTCGATTTAATTAAACTCATGTTTGAAGGGCCGAAAGAAGGCCTTACCGTTACGTCAAATTCTCAAGTCGCTATCTTAGTCCACAGTATCGCCGCGTTAAAAGTTCTTGAGAAAAACGCGAGAGAGCTTTTTCTCCCTAAGTTCGCGTTAGGTTTGAGCCTGGGAGAGTACTCAAGCTTAGTCGCCTCAGAATGTTTAACCTTCGAAGAAGCGGTAAAGCTTGTCAGAAAACGCGGCCGGTTTATGCAACAGGCCTCGGAGAAGAATCCCGGTAAAATGGCTTCTATCATAGGCATGGAACCCGATGAGGTGGAAAAACTTTGCAGGGGATTCGGCTCGGAAATAGCCAACCTTAACTCACCGGGACAGGTAGTGATTTCCGGTAGCGCAGGGAGCGTCGAACTTACGGCAAGTATGGCTAAGGAAAAAGGCGCCAAAAGGGCGATAATGCTTGATGTAAGCGGCGCTTTCCACTCCTCTCTCATGACGCCCGCCAAAGAAAAACTGGAAAAAGAGATAAATGCCGTAACATTTAACGCGCCAAAATACCCTGTTATAAGTAACGTTACGGCAAAACCGACCGAGGACCCGGAAGAGATTAAACAAAATCTTATCTCACAGGTAAATTCAAGAACGTTCTGGGACGCTTCTATAAGACATGTCTCATCGCAGGGTATAAAGACATATTTAGAAATAGGGCCCGGCAATGTTTTAAAAGGCCTCTTACGGAAAATCGACAAGTCCCTGAATGTGACGAACTTCGAGAAACCCGCCGATTTTTCAAGCGCTCTTCGCCCGGCTTAAATCCAGATTGGCAATGGAGATAGAAAATTTTTTTAAAGAGAAAGTTTCACGTAGAGATTTTTTAAAGAAAACGCGTTTATTTTTGACAACCCTGGGAATATCTTTAGGTTTATTTGGTTTATTTACGAAAAAGGGATGGACAAAGATGAAGACAGTTTCTTTACGAGAAGCGATGTTTTATAAGAAGCTCGATAAGAATAACCTCCAGTGCGAAGTCTGTTTCCGCAGATGTATCATAAAAGAAGGTCAGAGAAGTTTCTGCCGCAATAAAGAGAATATTGATGGTAAACTTTATAATCTGGTCCACTCAAGGCCATCGGCAGTACAAATCGATCCGATTGAAAAAGAACCGGCACTCCATATGCTTCCCGGAACGAAAATCCTCTGTTTTGGTACTGCAGGATGCAACTTCCGCTGTAAATTCTGTCAAAACTGGCATCTTTCCCAGCGCTCGATTGAAGAAATGACACATACCTATGATCTCTCGCCGGAAAGTGCGGTAAATATGGCCATAGAGAGAAAAATTCCCACTCTCTCTTTTACCTATAATGAACCGATATCCTTTTATGAATATGTTTATGATACTGCCAGATTTGCCAAAGAAAAGGGTCTAAGGATTCTCTGGCATTCTAACGGAACGCTTAACCCTGAGCCATTAAGGGAACTTCTGAAATATACAGATGCAGTTACTATAGATTTAAAGGGATTTACTGACAAATTCTACCGCGAGGTTTCTCTTGCAGAATTGGAGCCTGCGCTTCAAACTTTAAAAATTATCAAAAAGAAAGGGATTTGGCTTGAAATTGTAAATCTTCACATTCCTACCTTAAACGACGACCCCCAAGATGTAAGAAGGATGTGTGGGTGGATTAAGGAGAATCTGGGAAAAGATGTCCCTTTACATTTCTCGCGCTTCTCTCCTTCCTATCAGCTTACAACTCTGCCTGCAACACCGATAAAGAAATTAGAAAAGGCTCATAAGATTGCCAAAGAGGTCGGTTTGGAATATGTAACAATTGGCAATGTGCCGGGCCATAAGTATAATTCCACCTTCTGTCCCGAATGTGGAAAGAGGCTGATTCATCGCATTCACTTCCAGGTATTAAGTAATAACATAAAAGACGGAAAGTGCAGGTTTTGCGGACATCACATTCCGGGAATTTGGTCATGAGGAAGCGTCTTGTTTTTGCCATATTAATAACGGGCTTAAGCGGCATCATCGCTGAGATACTCATCTTAAGAGAACTGCTCATAACTTTTTACGGCAACGAGCTGTCCATAGGACTTATTTTAGCAAACTGGCTTATCCTGGAGGCGATAGGCGCGTTCTTTTTAGGAAAAAAAATCGAATACTTCAGGAAAAAGCTTGAGGTGTTTGTTGCCCTCACAATAATTTTTGCAGTTTCCTTTCCCGTTGCAATCTATTTAACCCGGGTTATAAAAGACATTATGGGAATTATTCCGGGGGAAGGCGTGGGTTTAATTCCTATATTCATCTCTTCATTTTTTATTCTTTTGCCGCTAAGTATTTCTCACGGAGCATTATTTACTTTCGGCTGCAAGATATACTCTTTGTATTCTAAAAGAGAA
>JAUWBJ010000013.1 GCA_030605095.1 Candidatus Omnitrophota bacterium
GGGGAGGCGAAGATGTGTGATATAAGCGGATATTTCGCGCAAAAGCCGGATTACGGAATAATAAAACTTACTGTAGACGGCCAGGAACTTACGAAAGGATTGGAATTCAACGTGACTGTTTCGGAAACTTTCCAGAGCGAAACCTACGAGGCATCCTTAACGTCTGAAGTTGAGCCGAGGAACACGGGGAGATGATGAATCCCGTTACAAAATTTACAATAGATTGTATTGTCTTCTGAAATTATTGGGAGCAGGATAAATGCTTAAATTGTATAACAGAGAGAAAGAAAAATTTTGTAACGGGGTGAATCCCGTTACAAATTTGGAGTAGTTATATCGGCGATACCTGTATATATATATTGGAAAATTAAGCAAAAAATGGAAGAATTTGTAACGGGATGAATAAGAAGGGCGCAATATTTATAACGGTTATGATTATTTCGATGCTGATGATTTTTATCGCCGTGACCGCCTCGAATATGTTAATGCAGGATGCGCATATGATTAAACATCTTAAATATTCTACCCAGGCCCAGTATCTTGCCGAGTCAGGTATCAGTGAGGCGCTGGTAACATTGGCCGATAACGGCTTCGCCGCCAGAGGCGCTTATTTTCCTTTAACCGGTTCTTTGGGAGGCGGTGGCTTTGAGGTTACTATTATAGAAGACGACGGAAGGATACTCCTCTCTTCCGTGGGCACTTCAGGTACCGTCTCGAGGACAGTTGCTATGGAGGTTAAGGATAATACCCCTACGTCTTTGTACTATATGTTAAGCGCAGGCGCAGACATGAGGGTCAGGGCATTTTTCCTCGGTTTGGCGGATTTTAACGGCGATATACACGCAAATAACAATGTACGGCTTCGGGCGCAGGCACTTGCTCTTATCACAGTAGACCCATGCGATACTAGCGGATGCTGTGACGGCGATGTATCAGCGCGCAATCGGGTTTTTTTATCAGAGGGATTTTTTGCCGACATAAGAATCGCAGGAAGCGTCTTGGAAGGCGATGCCGCCCCCTTAGTAACATTTCCGCAGTTTGATTATGCCTATTACAGGGCAGAAGCTATTGCGAGCGGCGATTATTATAGCGGAAACAAAACATGGAATAACGAAAGCATATCACCTTCAAACGGCATAGTCTATGTTGAAGGCACTGCCTACATAGACGGAACGTGTGATTTATACGGTGGTTTAGTGGCAGATAGGATACGCGTTGAAGGCCGGTTAAACCAACATAAAAGCGGTGATAAGAATGTAATTATAGCAAAAGGCGAAAACACCATAGGCGATATAGATATATTTTATAGAATAGACGTTGAAGAGGCTATAGTTTTCGCGCAGCGCGATTTCAGTGTCCAGGGTATTGGTGGAAGAGTTGAGGTAACAGGAGCGTTGATAGCCTTTAGAAATATAGCGATATGGAATTCCTTATCGCGCGTAACTTATAACCATCTGGTGCTAAGCCCCCTTGGCTTACTCGGCCCCGAAGGTGAAGACGAGCCGCTTACGATTATCAGTTGGAATAGATAGATGAGCCGAAGAATTCTTATTTTTTTAACAGTGGTTTTTGTTATGCGTACATCCGGCGCTTTACCCGAGACTATTGAGTTAAAGAACGGGAGGGAGATTATAGGCGAAATAATACAGGAAACGGAAGATGCCGTCGTCGTAAGTAAATATGGAGGCAGCTTTATATATTCCATATCCCGCGACAGGATTAAGGCCATCAGGAGCTTTGGCCCCGAAGAAATAGAAACGGATATAAACCTTGAGAAAAAAGGCGCCTATTCAGTAGATAAGGAGAAAGAAAAAACCAGAAGAGAAAAACTGGAAAAATACCGGCTGGAGAAATATGAACAGGAGGTTCTTGCGTCAAAAAAAGCGCGCGGGAGAATAAAAATAAAATTTTCAAAAGACAGGTTCGGTGTCGTTGACGCTTTATTAAATAAGAAGATTAAGGCTTCGTTGCTCGTAGATACAGGGGCGTCTCGCGTGGTTATTTCCGAAGAAATTGCCAAGCAATTAGGAATCGAGGACCTGGAGGACAAGCCTACAGTTCACGCCGTTTTAGCCGACGGGAGGATAACTACAGGCTTTTCTATTACGTTAGATTCCGTGAAGGTTGGTGATTCAGAAGTTAAAAACGTAAACACAGTAGTATCGAAAAGACCGCCCGGAGCGGGCCTGGACGGCCTTTTAGGCATGACATTCTTGGGCCATTTTCACGTAAAGATGGATGCCAAGGATAATTCTTTAATATTGGAGAAATATTAGCTTGACAAATACGAAATTTATGATATTTTAAGAGAACTCATAGGGGGATATAATACATGTACGTAATACTTGAAGCAGGGGGTAAACAATATAAACTCGAGAAGGATGACGAATTCCTCCTAAATAGAATTGCCGGTAAAGAGGCGGGCATAGTAAAATTTAAGCATATTCTGTTTGCAAAAGAGAAAAACACCTTTCACACAGGAAATCCGTATATAAAAGACGCGTATGTGGCCTGCGAGATTTTGTCGCATCCGCGTGGAAAAAAAGTATTCGCATTTAAATATAAAAGGCGAAAGAGTAAGAAGAGAAAAGTGGGGCATAGGCAGGACCTGACCCGGCTTAAGGTCAAAGAGATTAAAATATAACCGCTTTGGGGGGTTATTATGGCGCATAAAAAAGGATTAGGAAGTTCAAGAAACGGAAGAGATTCGCACTCACAGAGATTGGGCGTGAAACGATTTGGCGGCCAACTTGTTACGGCAGGCAGCATCATAGTGAGGCAGCGGGGCACACCTTTTAAGCCGGGCCTGAATGTAGGTATCGGCAGGGATGACACACTTTTTGCCAAAATAAACGGCATTGTTAATTTTTCGTCCTCTCGGGTAGTGAGCGTCTTGCCGGGATAACTAAATTTGCTCATCGACCAAGCGAAAATCTATGTGAAAGCCGGTGACGGCGGGAACGGCTGCACGAGCTTCTACCGCGATAGGTCAGTCCGTAAGGGGAAGCCCAATGGCGGAGACGGTGGAGACGGCGGAGATATAATATTCAGAGTAGATAAGAATACGCGTACCCTCCTCGATTTTCAATACAAGCGGCACTTCAAAGCCTCCGGCGGCAGCCATGGTAGTTCCAACAATAAAAAAGGGAAAAGCGGCAAGGATCTTTACGTAAGGGTTCCGCCGGGAACGATAATCAGGGATGCGGCAGGTGGCCTTATCTTGAGGGACCTTCGGAATGCCGACGAGGAAGTTAGGATTGCCGTAGGCGGAAGAGGCGGAAGTGGAAATTCTTCGAGGCGACTTGCCACAGCTGGAGAAAAGGGCGAGGAGAAAAAGCTCGGGTTAGAGCTGAAATTAATCGCTGATGTAGGCATTATCGGCTATCCCAACGTCGGCAAGTCCACTCTCATTTCGCACGTATCGAGGGCAAAATCGAAAATCGCAAATTACCCCTTCACAACTAAAATGCCTGTGCTCGGCATGGTTAGAATGTATGACTGTGATTTGACGTTTGCAGATATGCCGGGCCTTATAAAAGACGCACATAAGGGCAGGGGCCTGGGGGATGAATTTTTACGTCATATAGAAAGGACGAAAATTTTATTGCACATGGTAGATATAGCCGAAGGGGAAGGAAGGGACGCATTCAGCGATTACGAATCTATAAATAGGGAACTTAGTTTGTATGCGAGGCATGTCGCAGAAAAAGCGCAGGTTATCGCGTGCAACAAGATGGATTTGCCTCAAGCCAGGGGCAATCTCGACAAATTCAGAAAAAAGATAGACAAAAAGGTGTTTCCTATTTCTGCTATTACAGGAGAAGGGGTAAAAGAGCTTTTAGACGAGGTTAGTATCAAAGTGAAAAACAAATGAAATATAAAAAAATAGTAATTAAAATCGGGACAAGCGTCTTAGCAAAAAAAGACAGACGCATTGATAAGGATATTATCGAGAATATCGCTTCGCAGGTTTCGGATCTTTTAGATAAGGGTATTAAGGTTATCCTTGTGAGCTCCGGGGCTATTTCGGCTGGCAGAGGGATTTTGAATATGACCAGTAGTTCCTTGTCTGACTTGCAGGCAATGGCCTCCGTAGGTCAAAGCGAGCTTATGCGGCTTTATAGCGAGGCCTTTAAGAAACGGAATTATCTGGTAGGGCAGATTCTTTTGACCCAGGAAGATTTTAATGATAGACAGCGTTATCTGAATATAAAGTACACAATAAATGCGCTTCTTTCGGAGAAGATTACACCTATAGTGAATGAGAACGATAGCGTTTCTACCGAGGAAATCAAGTGCGGGGATAATGACAGGCTTTCCGGCCTTGTTGCAGATTTATCCGATGCCGATTGTTTAATTATGTTAACAGATGTAAAGGGCCTTTATGACAAAAATGACAGAGTTGTCCCGCTCGTAGAAGACATAACCGAAGATATTGAGAAACTTGTTGGGCGAAAATGGTTGGTATTTACAAAAGGGGGTATGGCAACGAAGATAGAAGCTGCAAAAAGGGCTATCCATTCAGGTATCGGTTGTTTTATTGCTCAAGGTACAAAGCCCAACATTATATTGGACGTATTAAATAGCAAAGGTACTTATACTTATTTCAAGGCAAAGCCGATAAAAGAAAAGGCAAAAAAGAGATGGATTGCGTATTCCTCAAAGGTTAAAGGTAAGATAATAGTCGACGCTGGCGCGAAAAACGCACTCATAGGAAAACATAAAAGCTTGCTTGCCTCAGGCATTGTCGCAAAAGAGGGTAATTTTAAAGCTGGCGATGTAATTGCAATATCAGATGCAAAGGGAGAATTTGCCAGAGGCCTTACAAATTATTCATCAAAGGAGATAGAAAGGATCAAGGGTTTAAAAACGAACGAGATTGAATCGGCTTTAGGCTATAAAGACCACGACGAGGTTGTGCATAGGGACAATCTGGTGATATTGTATGGGGAAAAATTATGAAAAGCGAGATTGTAAAAATAGCCGAAGGCGCAAAGGCTGCTTCCAGGTTGCTTTTGTCTCTTAAAACCGGTCTCAAAAATGCGATTTTGAAAAAAATGGCAAGGGCGCTCATTCGGTCTAAATCTTATATTATGAAGGCGAACGAAAAAGACCTGAAAAAAGCCAGAGGCCGTAAACTTAAAGCAGCGTTCATAGACCGATTACGCCTGACTGATAAAAGAATAAAAGATATGGCCAGTTCTATCAATGAGGTTGCCAAACTCGGAGATCCGGTGGGCACTATAGAGAAATTAATAAAGAGGCCGAACGGGTTACAAATACGGAAAACGAGGGTTCCTATAGGCGTTGTCTTGGTGATTTACGAATCCAGGCCTAACGTAACAGCAGACTGTATCGCCCTGTGCCTGAAATCGGGCAATAGTTTAATCTTAAGGGGCGGAAGCGTTGCTATAAATTCAAACATCGCCATATTTGATGTGCTTCAAAAGGCCGCTTCGAAAATGGGGCTTCCAAAGAACTCTCTTAACATGATTAAAACAACCGACCGAAAAGCCGTAGATATTATGCTAGGTTTAGAAGGCACAATCGACCTGGTTATACCGAGAGGCGGGGAATCACTTATAAAAGAAGTGTCAAAGAAATCCAGGATACCCGTTATAAAACACTATAAAGGCGTGTGTCACGTATATGTTGATGAATATGCAGATTTAAATATGGCCGAGTCCATCTCCTTCAATGCAAAGACCCAGAGGCCGGGCGTATGTAACGCCATGGAAACGCTTCTTGTTCACAAAGAGGTTGCGGCTCGTTTTCTCCCTTCAATGGCAAAGAGATTTGTTGAAGCAGGCGTTGAACTAAGGGGATGTCCCCTGACAAGAAAGATTTTAAGAAGAATTACCGTTAAGCCCGCCAAGGAATCCGACTGGCTCACAGAATATTTAGATTTAATACTCTCCGTAAAAGTAGTGAATAACCTTGAAGAGGCAATAGACCATATAAATAAATACGGGACATCGCATTCAGACGCTATTGTTACAGAAAATCACGAATATGCCATGAAATTTCTGACAGAGGTGGATTCGAGTTCGGTTTATGTAAATGCCTCGACGAGATTCACCGACGGTTACGAATTCGGCAAGGGCGCGGAAATAGGGATATCGACCGACAAACTCCACGCCCGCGGCCCCGTGGGAGTCGAGGAATTGACCACATATAAGTACGTAATATTCGGCAATGGACAAGTACGTAAATAAACGTATCGGTATACTCGGTGGCACATTCAATCCTGTCCACGACGCTCATTTATATATAGCGAAACAGAGCTTAAAAAAATTACGTTTAGATAAAGTTATATTTATCCCGGCATATATACCCCCGCATAAAAAAATTTACGGTAATGTAACAACGAACGACAGAATACGTATGTTGCGCTTAGCAATAAGTGGTGAAAAAAGATTTGCGATTTCACTGTACGAAATAAGAAAAAAAGGTAAATCTTATTCCATAAAAACCATACGTTCCTTAAAGAGAAAGTATGGGAAACGAGCGAGGCTCTTTTTTCTAATAGGCGCTGATTCCCTGAAGGGTTTACCGGGATGGAAAGATGCGGGAGGCCTTTTGAAACTCGCGCAGTTTGTTGTTGTTCCGAGGCCGGGATTCGCCGTGAGAAGCCGCCCGGCCGGCATTCTGAAGGTATATATTCCAAAAAAGGACATATCCTCGACGAAAATCAGGCGCCTTTTGCGCGAGAAGCGACCCATAAAGCGTTTTGTCGCAAAAAGGGTTTATAGATATATTAAAGAGCATAAGCTCTATACCACTTGAAATTACGGAAGTTTTGTGCTAAACTTATTGCAAACTAAAGGAGGTGTCGTAATGGCAGAGATCGAATTTTTTGACGTGAAGACAAAGAAAAAATTTAAGACCTCGGATTTTAGGATTGAAGAGAGAAAAGGAAGATCTTTCGCAGTAACCAAATCACCCACGGGAAGCTATGAGTGCTGGAGGGTTATATCGAAAGACCAGGCAGCTAAGCTGAAATAATACTGCTTATATTGTAAATGAGGTAACGATAGCATAAAGACCCTCGAAAAAGCAAAACTTATTGGCAGGGCCGCTCTTGATAAGAAGGCCGGTGACGTTGTTATCATGGATATGAGGGCGGTTTCAGATATAACAGATTATTTTGTTATCTGTAGCGCGCCTTCAACAAGGAGGGTTCAGGCCATATCCGAGGGCATAGAAGAGAACCTGCTCAAAAAAAGCATAAAACACAGACATGTTGAAGGAAAAAGAGAAGCTCTCTGGGTGCTCATTGACTACGGTGATGTCATAGTCCACATTTTTTATGACAAAATGCGAGGTTTTTATGATCTGGAAAGGCTATGGCACGACGCGCCCAGAGAGCGTTTTTCTATGTAATGCATGCAAGTCACGTTCAGAAGAAATTAAAGCTCGCCATTCAGAATGCGTTAAAAAATATCTCTCGTAAAATCCCGCCTGAAGAATTACCAAGCCCCCTTAAAATCGAATTAGAAACCCCCAAGGATTATAAACACGGTGACCTTACGACCAATGTGGCGATGCGCCTGGCAAAAAATTTTTTTCTTTCAAGTATTAAATTAGCGGAGCTTATAAAAGACGAGTTCCGTAAACTTTTTGCCGAGAAAGAGCTTGGCCGCATTGTAAGTAGAATAGAGGTATCTGCCCCCGGTTTCATAAATTTCTGGTTCAGCAGGGAATATCTGTATAACCTTTTATCACAGATTTGTAAGGAAAAGGACATTTTCGGCAAAAATGAGCTCGGCAAAGGGATGAAGGTCAACATAGAGTTTGTAAGCGCTAACCCCACAGGCCCACTTACTATAGCCCATGGGCGGCAGGCCGCTGTCGGAGACGCCCTCGGCCGCATATTGGAATTTTCGGGGTATAGGGTCTCGAGGGAATATTTTATTAATGACGTAGGTGCCCAGGTTGAGCTTCTGGGAAAATCTATATATTCACGGTATTTGTCAATCAATGATATAGAAAGTGAGTTTCCCGAAGATGGCTATCATGGCGAATATATAAAAGAGATAGCAGAAGAATTCAGCAAGAAATACGGAAAGAAATTTATCCCGTTAGATAGTAAACATCTAACGGGATTTATCGAGAAAAGGCATGAAAATTTACGCTTTATTTCGCAGTTCGGGGTTAAATACATATTAAAGACGATAGAAAACGACCTCAAGAGATTCGGGGTGTTTTTCGACACGTGGTTTAGCCAGGAGAAACTTCCGCCGAGGACAATAGAGAGCGCATTAGATAAGCTTAAGGCCAAAGGTTACGTTTATGAAAAAGATGGGGCAGTCTGGTTTAAATCCACATCATTCGGAGATGACAAGGATAGGGTTGTTATAAAACGAAACGGCGCCTTTACATATTTAGCGCCCGATATAGCCTACCACCTTAATAAATACAGGCGAAGATTTCATAGATTGATAGATATATGGGGCCCGGACCACCACGGCTATATACCACGGTTAAGGGCAGCGGTTGAGGCACTGGGCTTTAATAGAGATAGCATATCAATCCTTATCGTACAGTTAGCCACGCTCTTTCGGAACGGCGTCGTTTTGTCCATGTCCACGCGTAAGGGCGAGTTTATTACGTTGAGGGAAGTGATGGATGAGGTCGGTTGCGATGTGGCTAAATTTTTCTTCTTAATGAGAAAGCTTGACAGCCACCTGGATTTCGATTTGGGATTGGCAAAAAAGAATTCGCTGGATAATCCCGTGTATTATATTCAATATGCCCACGCGCGAATCGCGTCTATTTTAGGCTTTAGCAAAGGTTTAAAGAATAGATTAAAAAATACAAGATGTAACCCGCATCTTTTGGACAGCCCGGAGGATGCCCTTCTTTTGAGAATGCTATGCCAGTTCCCGCTTGTTATAAAAGCCAGCGCTAAAATGCTTGAGCCGTATAAAGTGGTCGATTACCTGAACGAATTAGCAAAGGTTTTTCACAACTTTTACACGAAACACAGGGTGGTTTCCGATACAGACCTTCCGCTGACCAAGGCAAGGTTAACACTTGTAAGCGGCATCAAGGTCGTCCTCGCTAACGGCCTGCGCCTCCTGGGCGTCTCGCTCCCGGAGAGAATGTAACCTACATTTAACTATTTCCACTATGTTCGAGTCACTAAAGATTTACAAAGGACAGACTATAAACCTTGAAGAAGCGTATAGCGCGCTCACCGAGTTCGGATATCAAAGGGTTGGCGCTATAACGGAAGAAGGCGACTTCAGCCAAAAGGGTGAAAACCTCTTTATATTCCCCGCCACGTTCGAATACCCTATCCGCATAGAGTTATTCCATGATACCGTGGAAGGCATCAAGACCATCGATGTTATTTCGTATAAAACGATATCCGACCACAAGATGGTCATTATCCTGCCGATTAAGGGAATGCTCCGTAAGCGTAAATACCGTCCTTCCAAGGTTCGCAAAGAAAACGACCCTATTGACTCATTTGTTGATATCGAACCCTCTGACTATGTGGTCCACCTCGACTACGGCATAGGAAGGTACTTGGGAACCGAACGCATTCAGGTGAAAAAGGGTTTTGAAGACCACCTGGTTATAGAATATAAAGAGGGGGATAAGCTTTATGTGCCTTTTGGCGATTTAAACAAAGTCCAGAAATACATCGGTTTTGCAAGAAGGCCGCCTAAGTTATATAAGATAGGAAGCCGCAAATGGACCCGGTTAAAAGAGAATGCTCGGAAAGGAGCGGCAAAAGTGGCTTTCGAAATTTTGGAAATCCAGGCCAAGCGCCAGACCTTGAAGGGCTTTGCTTATTCGGGGGATACGGATTGGCAGGCGACCCTGGAGAAATCTTTTCCCCATAAAGAGACAAAGGGCCAGCTCAAAGCTACTCGTGAGGTAAAGCAGGATATGGAAAAAGCCCGGCCCATGGACCGCTTACTTTGCGGCGATGTCGGATACGGCAAAACAGAAGTGGCTTTAAGAGCTGCCTTCAAGACGGTTATGGATAATAAGCAGGTAGCGATTCTCGTGCCTACCACAATTTTAGCCGAACAACACTACACAACATTCAGAGACAGGATGAAGGAATTTCCCGTAAGCATTGAGATGCTGAGCAGGTTCAAGACAAAGAGCGAGCAAAAGAGTATTATCGAAACCCTCCGCCTCGGCAAAATTGATATTATAATCGGAACGCATAGGTTGCTCTCCAAAGACGTCAGCTTAAAAGACCTGGGCCTTGTCATTATAGACGAAGAGCAGCGCTTCGGCGTAAAGCACAAAGAGAGGCTAAAGGAACTCA
Organism: Candidatus Omnitrophota bacterium; assembly: GCA_030605095.1. Lineage (GTDB taxonomy): Bacteria > Omnitrophota > Gorgyraeia > JABMRN01 > RBG-13-46-9. The sequence continues at coordinate 10,292 of JAUWBJ010000013.1, forward strand.
GGCTCGTTGTTGACGTCCTCACCCTGACCGCTACCCCGATTCCGCGCACGCTATATCTGGCGCTTATGGGCGGGAGAGACATATCTGTTATTGACACCCCGCCCCTGGAGAGGTTACCGGTTAAAACACACATTACCGAATTCGACGAGCGCCTTATAAGAAAAGCCATCAAAAATGAAATGGAAAGAAAAGGCCAGGTATATTTTGTTCACAATAGGATATACGGCATAGAGAAGGTTTGCAGGCGCCTTAAAAAGATATTGCCGGCTCTAAACATTACTGTCGCGCACGGGAGAATGAACGAAAAAGAGCTGGAAAAAGCCATGGCCGAATTTATAAAAGGGGATATAGATATCCTTGTCTGCACCACAATTATTGAGTCCGGAATAGATATACCAAACGCAAATACAATCTTTATCAATAGAGCCGATATGTTCGGCCTTGCAGACCTCTATCAGTTGCGGGGCAGGGTGGGGAGGTTTGATAGAAGAGCGTTTTGTTATTTGGTCGTAGACAAAATGGAGACCCTGACCGGCGATGTCCAAAGGAGGCTTTATACTATAAAGAAATATCAGGAATTGGGTTCCGGTTTTAAGATAGCCATGCAGGACCTTCAGATCAGAGGAGCTGGAAACCTTTTAGGCGTGGAGCAACACGGATTTATCGAGAATATAGGCTTTGACCTTTATTGCCGCCTCCTCCGAGACGCCATAGCCGCATTCAAGACAAAACGTTAAGACAGCTGCCACAACAAATTTGCTTGCATATATATGATTATCGTGCTATTATTTCATAAATTATGAAATATATAATAATAACTATATTATTACTAATGATTAGCGGTTGCGTGGGCCGGAGCGACAAAGATGTGCTGGCGCGCATAGACAGAAAACATACCATAACCCTGGCAGGCTTCAACGAGAGGATATCAAAATTGCCCAAGCGATATCAGGATGTTATAAATAAAAACAAAAAGGAATTTCTGGATGAGGTTATCGTAGATACGCTCCTGTACAACGAGGCTGTGAGAAAGAAGCTGGATAGAGACGACGATGTCAAAAAAGTAATAAGAGAAGCCGAAAAAAAGATTTTAATCGCCCGTTTATTAAACGAGGAGGTTGAGGAGAAAATTATTGTCAATGAAAAGGATATAGCGGCTTACTATAATGCGAATAAAGAAAAATTCGCCACTCCCGAAGCGCTACGGGCTTCTCATATCCTTGTGAAAAGAGAAGAAGAAGCCAGGGATATCCTGGTAGAGCTCTCTAACAACAGAAATTTTGAAGACCTGGCGCGCGGCCGTTCGATAGACCCGACTTCAAAAATCGGCGGCGATATCGGTTATTTCACACGCCATCAATTGGTGCCCGAAATCGAAGAGATCTGTTTTAATATGCAGGTCGGAGAAATATCCGGTATAGTTAAAACGAAATTCGGATACCATATTATAAAACTTACGGAGAGAAAGCCCCCTCGCGTAAAAGAACTCGCTGAGGTACGCGATGCCATAGAAGAGACCTTAAAAAGGCTTAAGAAAAAAGTGCTTTTTAACGAATTTGTAACGGCCCTTAAAGAAAAAGCGCAAATCACCATCAATAACAATCTCCTGGAAACCATATCCCTGGAACCCGAGCAAAAACCGGAAGATTAAACCATGCCGAGATACGGAAGGCTTTCTCTAATATTAATACTTGTATATTCCTCGCTTGTTTTTTTCTCATACGCTGAAGTTGTGGGCAAAATATTGGTTATAGTTAATGACGAGATTATCACACAGGGTGAGGTCGATAGAATCCTTATCCCAATCTATAGGCAATATAAAGAGTTATATACAGACCAGGAACTCGCGAGAAAGCTTGATGAGGCGCGGCGAAATGTGCTTCAGAAACTCATTCAGGATAAGCTCCTATTAACCGAGGCCAAAAGGCGGAAGATAGAGGCTGAAGATAAGGCGGTTGAAAGAAGGATAGAAGAAGTGAGAAGGCGCTTTCCGAACGAAGAAGAATTTAAAAAAGCCCTTGAGCGGGAAAATGTAGTTTTAAGCGAACTCGAAAAAAGATTTAAAGAGCGGGTAATAATAGATAAGCTTATCGATATGGAAATTCGAAGGCGGGTCTCGATCTCGCCAAGCGAAATCATGGGGTACTATGAAAGCCATAAGGACGAGTTCGAAGAAGCGGAAAAAATAAGGTTGAGGTCAATCCTCATCAAGATAAGCGAAGAGCGTCCCCCGAGGGAGGCTTTGGAATTAGCAAAAAGAATTTTAGCCAGGCTGGAAGAAGGCGCAAACTTCGGCCTTTTAGCGGAAAAATACTCTGACGGCCCATACGCGGAATCAGCCGGCGACATGGGATGGGTTAAGCCGGGCGAGTTAATGGCGAGAATCAATGACCTCATCTTTACTTTAGAAGAAAACCAGATGTCGAACATTTTGAAGACAAATTTGGGGTTTCACATATTTAAGGTAGAAGAAAAAATGCCTTTGAGGTCAAAGAAATTTCATGAGGCAACCGATGAGATCGAACAAATTTTATTCAGCAATAAAATCGAAGAGCATCTCGGGCAGTGGATAGAGAATTTAAAAAAAGATGCGTATATCGCATTCCGATAAGAAGTTAGTTGTTATAACAGGCGGTGATCCCTCAGGAATAGGCCCGGAGATAATCCTAAAGGCGCTTACCAGACGTTCGCTTGTCAAAAAAATTACCCCATTAATTATAGGCGATTATAAAGTCTTCCGGAAGAATGCAAAAGTCTTGAAAATAGGCATTCCATCCTCGGCCAGGTTCATGGACCTCGAAAACGTCCCTCCCGGCAGCTTTCGATTCGGCAGCCTCGATAAAACATATGGCACCGCGTCGATGGAATATCTTTCGCGCGGCGTATCAATTGTAAAAAGCACGAAGAACGCCTCGCTTGTGACGGCGCCTATTAATAAAGAGTCGATAAACAAAGCGGGATTTAAATTTCCAGGCCATACCGAATTTCTTTCCCGTATTACAAAATCGAAAAAGGTAACTATGATGCTTATCGGCGGCGCTTTAAGGGTTAGCCTCGTAACCAGGCACATTCCGCTGGGAGAAGTTGCGAAATGCATAACAAAAGCTCAAATCATCCAAACGGCTGAAAATACTCATTACGCGTTAAAGCGGTTTTTCAGGATACCGCGTCCCAAAATCGGTATAGCCGGCCTTAACCCGCACGCCGGAGAAGGCGCTATTTTTGGAAGAGAAGAAAAAATGATAATACTGCCTGCCGTGAAGTATTTGAGAAGAAAGTCAAGAGGCATACGGGGACCCTTTGCTCCGGACACGCTTTTTTATAAAGCGTACAAAGGAGAGCTGGACGGCGTTGTATGCATGTATCACGACCAGGGATTAATACCGCTTAAGATGGTCGCCTTCGATAAGGGCGTGAACCTAACCATCGGACTGCCCTTTATACGCACCTCGCCCGACCATGGCACGGGGTTTGATATTGCCGGGAAGGGAAAAGCGAATCCCTCTTCCATGATAGAAGCGATAAAACTCGCCACAAAGTTAACATGTTAATGAAAAATCGTTCAGCAGCTGACAGCGGATGCCCTTCCGGCGAATTTTGTGGCTCGCTGCAATTGATGTGTTCAATATTTGAAGCACTCAATTGCGACGCTCGCACACAAAATTTTTCGCCTCCAGGGCATTCCACTGCCAGCCGCTGAACACGCATAAGGTTCTTGACCATGCTGACAAAGAGCGAACTGAAAGCATTGTGGAAAAGCGAGGATTTCAGGCCGCTTAAACGCCTCGGGCAGAATTTTCTTATAGATAAGAATGTAAAAGATAAGATTTTAAGAAATTTAGATCTAAATCCGGATGATACGATTATAGAAATAGGAAGCGGCTTCGGCGAACTTACCTTTGACCTTGCGCGATTCGTAAGACGAGTTTTCGCTATAGAAAAAGATAAAAAAATTGTCGGTATTCTCAAAGGCATATTTGAATTACCGCCGAATGTCGCGCTAATCGAAAAAGATTTTTTGGATGTAGATATAAAAAAGATAGCTGCGCATAAAAAAGTTATTATCTACGGCAACATCCCTTATTATATTACAAGTCCCATAATAGAAAAGCTTTTCGATAATATATCGCTGATAAAAAGCATCTATCTTGTCGTCCAGAGAGAAATTGCGGATAGAATTCTGGCGCGGCCGGGCTCGAGGGATATCGGGCGATTAAGTTTATATGTGCAGTATTACACCGAGCCGAAGCGGTTGTTCAAAATAGGGAAGGGCGTTTTTTACCCCTCTCCCAAGGTCGAATCGGTATTACTGAAGCTCGTGGTTCTTAAAAAGAAAAAGGTCTATGTTAAAGACGAAAACCTGTTTTTTAAAGTTATTAAAAACGCTTACGGCCAGAGAAGAAAGACTATCCTTAATTCTCTCTTAGCGGAGGGGCTAGATAAAGGGGCTTTGTCTCGTATACTGAAACGCGCAAAGCTAAATCCAAAAGCGAGAGCCGAAGAACTATCTTTGCAAGATTTCGCCCGACTAACTAACGAAGTGAAGCTGTTTCAGGCGAAAGTAATCGTATGAAACAGCTTCATAACGCAATTGACAATTCATTATATATATGATAATTTAAAGCTATATGCCGAACAAGAAAACGATTGACGAGAAGACAGTTAAACACGTTGCCAGGCTTTCGCGCATTAATTTGTCGAAAGAAGAGGTCAGCTTATATCAAAGGCAGCTCGCCGACATACTGGGCTATATAAATAAGTTAAACGAATTAGACACCAAGGATACCCTCCCGACGAGCCATCCTCTCGGAAACCTCAAGAACGTGTTTCGGAAAGATACGGTGAAAAAATCTCTTTCCGCGGAAGACGTTCTTAAAAATGCACCCGCGAGAAAAGATGACTTTTTCAAGGTGCCAAAAATAATAGAATAAGATGCAAATCAAACCATACCTGGATAGGATAGACGCTGTCAACAAAAAGCTGAACGCCATAATTTACCTACCAGGCTTCGTAGGTCTGGAAGGTTCCAGGCCTACGAAGCCTGGGAAGGTTATTACCATAAAAGACAACATATGCGTTAAGGATGAACCAACGACATGCGGCTCGAAAATATTGGAGGGCTTTAAACCTCCTTACGATGCCACTGTAATTAAAAAATTAAAAGAGGCCGGTTTTGTTCTGATGGGTAAGTCCAACATGGATGAATTCGCCTTTGGCTCTTCGTGCGAGACCTCATGCTATGGGCCGACCCGAAACCCCTGGGATTTGGAACGGATACCCGGCGGCTCCAGCGGCGGCTCTGCCGCTTCGGTTGCGGCCGGCATAGTGCCGATGGCGCTGGGTTCAGATACAGGCGGCTCTATCAGGCAACCTGCGTCTTTGTGTGGCATTGTGGGAATGAAGCCGACGTATGGCAGGGTCTCGCGTTACGGTTTAATCGCTTTTGCCTCCAGCCTTGACCAAATCGGACCCCTTACGAGGAATGTAAGCGATTCTGCTATGCTTCTTAATGTAATATCAGGCCATGACGAGATGGATTCGACATCTCTCGATTTACCGGTACCGGATTTCACAAAGTCTCTGGTGAATGATGTCAAAAAGATAAAAATAGGCATTCCAAAAGAGTATTTTCCGGAAGGCGGCATGGATAAAGAGGTAAAAAAAGCGATTACAAAATCCAAGGATACCTTAATAGCGCTCGGCGCAGAACCGGTCGAAATCAGCCTGCCGCATACAGAGTACGCTGTGAGCTGTTATTATATAATAGCGCCTGCTGAAGCAAGTTCCAACCTGGCTCGCTTTGACGGAGACCAATACGGATTGAGGAAGCATGCAAAAAATATGGTCGATATGCATATGAATACGCGCACCGCAGGTTTTGGCAGCGAGGCCAAGCGAAGAATCTTACTCGGGACGTATTCTTTGTCGAGCGGTTATTACGAAGCGTATTATTTAAAGGCGATGAAGGCCAGGACGAAAATAAAGCATGATTTTTCGGATGCCTTTAAACTATGCGACGTCATATTAACACCGACAACGCCGACGCCTGCTTTCAAAATAGGGGAAAAGATAGACGACCCTCTCAGCATGTATCTATCAGACATATTTACAATACCCGCAAATTTGGCCGGGATTCCCGGCATATCCATACCGTGCGGCTTTACCGAAGCAGGTCTTCCTATAGGATTGCAACTCCTTGCCAAACCGTTTGACGAAGAGGCGCTCATCAGGGTAGCGTATACGTTTGAACAGAATACGGATTTTCATAAGCGAAAACCGAACATATGAAAGATTACGAAATAGTTATAGGTTTAGAAGCGCACGTTCAGCTCCTCACCCAGAGTAAGGTCTTTTGCGGTTGTAGCACAAAATTCGGCCTCGCGCCTAATAGCTCTACATGTCCTGTCTGCCTGGGTTTACCGGGCGCTTTGCCTGTTTTGAATGAAAAAGCGTTTCTCCATGCTATAAAAACGGCACTCGCGTTAAAGTGCCGGATTCAGGATATTATAAAATTCGACAGAAAGAATTACTATTATCCCGATTTGCCGAAAAACTTTCAGATATCGCAGTATGATAAGCCGCTTGCTTACAACGGTTACTTAGAGATAGAGCACAATAACGCAAAAAAGAAAATCAGGATAACGAGGGTCCATCTCGAAGAAGACGCGGGCAAGCTCATGCACGACCCCGGCAAAGGCTTAAGCTATATCGATTTCAATCGAACCGGTATCCCGCTTTTGGAAATCGTAAGCGAACCCGACATGCGCTCGCCTGACGAAGGCAGTGCATATCTCCAGGACTTAAAATCCATATTGCAATACTTAAAAGTTTCGGATTGCAATATGGAGGAAGGAAGCTTAAGATGTGACGCCAATATATCAGTAAGGCCAAAAGGTGAGGGTTCGTTAGGGGTTAAGGCCGAACTTAAGAACATGAATTCGTTTAAAGCTGTAAGGGACGCGCTTTCCTACGAAGCGGAAAGACAGGTTGAATTACTCCGGAAAGGAGAGAGCGTAGTCCAGGAGACGCGCCTTTGGAACGAGCGGAAGGGAATTACCGAACTCATGCGCACAAAAGAAGAGACACACGATTACCGTTATTTTCCCGAGCCGGATTTGGTTCCGCTTACCGTTGATAAGAAGGAAATAGAGAAGATAAAGCGTTCTCTCCCGGAACTCCCCCAGGCTAAAAAGAAACGTTTTACAGCTCTCTACGGCCTCGGCAAATATGACGCAGGCGTATTAACGCGCGATATGGAAATATCAAATTTCTTCGAAGAAACTATAAAACTTTTCGATAAGCCGAAAAAAATAGCGAATTGGCTCTCAGGCGATATTGCTTCAATTCTAAACGAGAGGAAAACCACAATCGGCGAAACCCGATTTAAGCCGGCGCATCTCGCCGAACTTCTCGAGTTGATTCGCGCTGAAGAGATTAGCGGTAAGATAGCAAAAGAGATTTTACCCGAAATTTTCAGGCTGGGCATATCTCCGAAAGAAATAGTGCGTTCAAAGGGCCTTAAGCAGATAAAAGATGCCGGGGAACTTACCTCCGTCATTGACGATGTGTTGAGGGAGAACAAAAAGTCTATAGACGACTACAAGAAAGGCAAGAAGAACGCGCTCATATTTCTGGTCGGACAGGTTATGAGAAAGACAAAAGGCCGGGCGAATCCAAAAATTGTTAACGAGATTCTTAAAAAAAGATTAGACGACGGGGGTTAGTATGAGATTTTCATTTTTGAAAGTTGCGGTTTGTGTATTTCTTGTTTTATGGGGGTCCATTTATCTCGGCTGCGCGGGTGAAAATATCAAAGATAAAGATAATGAACTCTATAGAGAGATCGAACTATTTTCAGATGTCGTTACGATTATCCAATCGGACTACGTAGAAGAAGCGGAGCCGAAGAAACTTGTGTATGGAGCGCTTGAAGGGATGCTTTCTTCCTTAGACGGATATAGCCATTTTATGGATCCGGAGAGTTTCAAAGAAATGGAGATAGAGACAAAAGGCGAATTCGGCGGCCTGGGTATCGAAATAGGCATAAGAAAGGGTGTCCTGACGATTATAGCGCCCCTGGACGGGACACCGGCAGAAAAAGCCGGGTTAAAAGCCGGCGACAAAATCGTTAAGATAAACGGAGAGCTTACAAGGGATATTAAACTTATAGACGCCGTAAAGAAATTACGCGGTAAACCCGGGACAAAGGTCGAGCTTACAATCTTACGGGAAGCCGAAGAGAAGCTATTGGATTTTACTATTGAACGAAACATCATCAAACTAAAAAGTATAAAGACGGCAAAAATGCTCGATAAGGAGACAGGATATATAAAGTTGATAGAATTTCAGGAAAAAACCCCGAGAGAGCTCGAAGGGAAGTTGTTGAAACTGAAGAATAAGGGCATGAAGGCTTTAATTCTGGACCTGCGCAATAATCCGGGCGGCTTATTGGATACCGCACACGAAGTCGCGGATAAATTTTTAGCAAAAGGCAAAGTTATAGTTTCGCTGAAAGGCCGCATTCCAGCGCAAAATAAGGTATACAAATCCCGGGGAAAGCGCCATTTCCTGGATTTTCCTATGGTTGTTCTCGTTAATGAAGGTTCCGCAAGCGCTTCAGAGATTGTCGCGGGTGCCATACAGGATAATCAACGAGGAATTATTTTAGGCAGTAAGACATTCGGTAAGGGTTCCGTTCAAACCGTTATTCCCCTGAAAGATGGCTCTGCGGCCAAGTTAACCACAGCCGTGTATTATACCCCTTCGGGTCGCTCTATAAGAGATACGGGCATAATCCCTGACGTAGAGGTTGCGCTGAAAGAAGAGAAAGAATTGCCTGAGGAAGAAGATGTCTTTAAAAAACTGGAAGAAAAAGATAAGAAGAAAGAGAAAGAAGAGGTTATTTACGACAATCAATTGCAGGCGGCAGTGGATGTGCTGAAGGGAATACTGATTTATGCGGGTAGAGAACAGTAATTTACTTGCTAAGCTAATAAGAATAGGGTATAATAAAGAATGGTTACGTTAGGAATAGAGACGTCATGCGATGAGACAGCGGCAGCCGTTATTCGGAATGGCCGAATATTGTCTAACATTGTGTCCTCCAGTGTGTCCCTTCACGAAAAATACGGAGGCGTAATTCCCGAAATAGCATCAAGGTTTCATATAGAATACATTAGCCAAGTAACAAAAAAGGCTTTGAAAAAAGCCAGAATCACTTTTAGCGATTTGGACCAAATAGCTGTTACCGAGGCTCCCGGCCTCCCCGGTTCTCTTCTGGCAGGTAAATCGTTTGCTAAGGCATTAAGTTATTCATTAGGGATACCGCTGGTGGGCGTGAATCATCTTGCTGCGCACTTATACGCAAACTTTTTGGTTAAGAACTCTCCCTCAGTACAATATCCATTTGTTGGCGCAGTAGTTTCAGGGGGGCATACAAACATATTTATTTGCGAGGGCTCTTTCAATGACCTTGCAATTCTTGGCAGGACCAGAGATGACGCTATCGGAGAAGCGTTCGATAAGGTCGCGAAGATTCTGGGTATCGGCTATCCGGGCGGGCCCAGGATTGAAAAGTATGCAAAAAGGTTCACCCACCCCTTGCACACAAGGGCTGGGTTCACAAAAAAATCCCCGGTCAATTTTCCACGGACCTATTTAGATAAAGATTCTTTTGATTTTAGCTTGAGCGGATTAAAAACAGCCGTTCTTTATTACGTTAAGAATAGAAAGATGCCCCGCCGGGAAATCTCCCGGGTTTCCTGGTCGTTTCAAGAGGCGGTGTTTGATGTGTTGGCGGAAAAAATAGTAAAAGCATGCAAAAAATTCAGAATAAAAGAGGTCCTTCTGGGAGGCGGGGTTATCGCGAATATGAGATTGCGCGCCAGGCTTAAACTTGTTTGTAAAAAGTTAGGGTATAAACTTTTTTATCCGCCGCCGGCATTATGTGTTGACAACGCGGCGATGGTTGCCGGTTTGGGAGAGGTATTGTTGAAAAAGGAGGTGTAAAATGGCGTTAGGGAGAAGACGGGAGGAAGAGCCAAAAGAAAAGATTCTCGATGTGGACGCAAGTATGCAGGGCACACTCGCATTTAAAGACCCCGTAAACTTGAGAATCAACGGTAAATTCGAAGGGAAACTTGAGACAAAGGGAAAACTTACCATAGGCGAACATGCCGTTGTTAATGCGGATATAAATGGCGAAGATATCGTAATCGCAGGCACGGTTAACGGCGATATTAAAGCCCAGGTAGCTATAAAACTGGTTGCTCCGGCATGTGTCGTCGGCGATATAAAAACACCCCTCTTGAGCGTTGCAGAGGGGGCTACATTAGAAGGTCATTGCAACATGATACCGGAGGGGAAGGTTTCAAAAAATATCGTTGATATGCTTACGATAGATGAAGTGGCAGAATATCTGGAAGTCGGTAAAAACGTTGTATTAGAGTGGGCAGATACAGGTAAGCTTCCGGCTGTCAAGGAAGGGGCTAAGTGGAGATTTGAAAAATCAAAAATTGAAGATTGGCTTAGCAGCGAAAAGATAAAGTAAAGAATTAACCATGCCAGAGAAACTCTTAACGGCAGAAGAGGCGTCGGGTCTTCTCGGTATTTCCGAAGAAGAGATAAAAAAAATGGTCAACAAAGGAGAGCTTCCTGCTTATCAAATTGGGGGACGCTTCCTCCGGTTCAGAAGAGAGCAGCTCGAAGCCATTAGAAGCGGGATTACAGCCCAACTGCCCGAGAGAATGCCGGCACAGCCGGCCATAGATAAATTTTTGGATTTTTTTTATTTTAATGATTTTTATATAATTTCCGCCATACTCGCCTTTCTAATTCTGTGGGTTATAATTAAGACTTGACGAAAGAAGAAAGAAAAATGCGCAGGTTAACGATACTATACCTGTTTTTCCATTGGATTTTTTTGTGTAGGGCGTTTGTTGCTCTCGCAGATACCGTCTATTTAAACGACGGCACAGAGGTCGTGGGCATTATAGTGGAGAACTACAAGGATAGGGTCGTTATTTCGACTTATGAAGGAGAAAAAACCTTCATTAAAAAGAATATTTCCAGGATTTTTTACGACTTAATAGAACAGAATCTCGTAGAACTGGGTGATAGGCATATGTCCCGCCGGGAATTGGCTAAAGCATATTTTTATTACGAGAAAGCCCATAAATTAAACCCTGAGTATAAACAGGCGAGCGACAAAATGAATTATGTGCTTGGGCGCCTTTTCCGCGAGCAAGGCGAGGCGAAACGCCGCGAGATAGAAAAGCGCCGGGAAATTAAAGATTGGCTCGTCCCGTTAGAGAAAAATTCTCTAATGGGGCAAGGAGCTGTATCCCCCGCGGATAAAGATTCTGAAAACAGCTTGGAAAAACATATTGGAATACGTATAGCTGAAGAGGCCGGCAGCATAAGGATAAAAGAAGTTCTAAAAAATTCACCCGCCTCTCGGGCCGGCTTAAAGAGGAACGATACATTGGTTTCTGTGTGGGGGCGATTTACGGGTTATATGCCGGAAGACGAAGTTGCGCGCATCTTGTTAGAGGAAAGTCTTGGCGAGATTAAGCTATGTATCAGGCGGAATATAATATTAAAAAAAAGCGAGCCCCCCCGCAGAAACTATCGAGATATTATCGGCGGAAAATTGGATATGCTCATAGACGGATTGACGGTTGTTACGGTAGGGAATGGCCGGGCCAGTCAAAAAGCAGGCCTTGCTAGAGGTGATTTAATCGTAGCTATAAACGGCGCCGCGACACGTTATATGCCGTTTAAAGATGCGACCGGAATAATAGAGGATAACAATAAGAGCACCGTAACATTTACCGTGAGAAGAGACGTAACCGTATGGAAAGGAAAGTAAAGATGGAAAAAGCGTTTCGAAGAAGAAGGCATTATCTTATAAAAAAGAAATTTCAATTAAAATATGTAGGCGTGATTTTGGGCGTTATGTTTTTGGGCGCCCTAATTTCGGGATATACCATATACTATAACGCCTGGCTTCTATTAGGAGAGAAGCTCGCCAATGTGTATCCTCAAGGGCGGCTACTGCACATTTTCCGCTCTGTAAATATCCGATTGGCCTTGAACCTCTTTTTTGTTTCGATATTTTGCATAGGAATCGCTATTTTTACTTCCCATAAGGTAGCAGGCCCCATTTACAGGATGACAAAATTCCTGGGCAATGTAACAAGTGGGGATTATAGCCAGAGGATACGCTTAAGAAAACACGATGACTTAAAGGGCCTTGCTGAAGCCATAAATGGATTAGTTGATAAGTTAGAACGAGAAAAAAAATCTTGATAGCCACCCCTTAATTCAACTCAAATATTTTTTACCCATGTCCAATAAGCCAAATAAAAGATTTTTTCTGATTGACGGTAATTCATTCTGTTATAGGGCCTATTACGCCATAAGGTATCTGTCGAACTCAAAAGGGCAGCCGACAAATGCCGTTTACGGCGTTATCGCAATGATTAAAAAGCTCATTAAAGAAGAAAAACCCGATATGATGGCAGTCGCATTCGATTTAAAGGGCCCGACGTTCAGGCACGAGAAATTCAAGGATTATAAAATAACAAGAAAACCCATGCCTGACGACCTGGTTAGCCAATTGCCGCATATAAAGCGCCTGATAAGGGCCTATAATGTACCTATATATGAATTGGAGGGGTATGAGGCAGACGACATTCTGGCCACCCTCGCCCAAAAATGCGCAAAAACGAAAAATATCGATACATACATAGTCACAGGCGATAAAGACATGTTACAGCTTGTCGGGCCGCACATCAGGGTATATAACCCACAGAGAGACGGTTTCATTTATGATGAAAAAGCGGTTAAAGAAAAATTCGGTATCGGGCCTGACAAAGTAACGGACCTCATGGCGCTTATGGGCGATACCTCGGATAATATCCCGGGGGTGCCCGGTATAGGCGAGAAAACAGCTATAGAACTTATGAAAGAATTCGAAAGCCTCGACCGGATTCTAGAAAACCCGGATAGAATAAAAAACGAATCCAGGCGAAAAAAAATAGAAGAGTCTAAGGACCTGGCACTCTTGAGTAAAGAGTTGGCGATAATAAAGAGAGACGTCCCTATCGAGATAAATTTTGAAGACCTGGACTTGAAGCCGCCGGACGAAAAAGCATTGATAGAGCTTTTTAAGGAATTGGAATTTCGCACCTTATTAAAGGATATTACACCCCGGCAAAAACCGAAAGGCGCCGCCTATCGTTCGGTTGACTGCCGGAAAGAATTTATAAAACTGGCCCGGGCGCTCAAACGCTTAAAAAGGTTTGCCTTCGATTTTGAAACAACCCATTATGACCCTATGCGGGCCTCACCCGTAGGGGTGTCATTTTGCTGGAAGGAAGGCAAGTCCTGTTATATACCGTTCAATGCCCTGAAAGATATATCGCAGGAAGAAATCACAAGGGAACTT
>JAUWBJ010000023.1 GCA_030605095.1 Candidatus Omnitrophota bacterium
CCGAACTTAAAAAGGCAGGATTTGCTATAAAACAGATTCTGCCGATTTATTCGCAAGAGCAGGTCAGGATGTGGCATATCGGATTGAGACCCATAGCGCATTTTTTAATTTTATTATTTAATAGACTTGATCCAGCTGAGCGGGCGAAAATAAAGAAAAAATTTATTGATTATGTACGGCCGTTAATTCGGGATATAAGTTCTATTAAACCGAAAGAAGAGGACAACTTTGCGTTTACAATTCTATTAGAGAAACAATAAAGAAAAGGTATGTAAAAAAATGGTACTGCTGATCGCCAGAGGAAAACAGGGTTTTTAGATGAAAGAAAAGCGAATTAACGAGGTGGGATCATGGATAAAGTGATATCTTAAATGGGAAACATTAAATTGGATAGAAAAAAAGAGATGCTGGCATATATCGATAATTTTAAAGATATGCCGGATCGTCTATTAAAATATAACGAAATCCTTTTGGAAGGTAAGGATGCCACTCCTTTATGCTATCAAGATACTATGTCTTACCGCCGGCTAGCCGTTGCAATGACGACACGCTGTAATTTATCCTGCAAATGGTGTTACCGTTTAGATCCGCAATATAAGAGTATTTTAAATAAGGATCTGGATTTTGATGTGTACAGAAAGTTTGTCGAAAATACAGCTGGAAAGTTCAGAATGGTTCATCTGGGGGGGCTGGGGGAGCCTACCCTTTATCCAAAACTAATAGAGGCGATTCAATTGTCAAAAAGTCTATCGAAGAATGTAAACCTTACAACTAACGGCTTCGTTACTTTTAGGGATATCGATAGATATATCGATGCCGGTTTGACCCACATAGAAATAAGCATTGATGCCTTTGATAAAACAAAACTTAAAGAATATCGAGGTGTTGACCTGGATAACATCAGTAAAATAGTTTACTATATCAGCAATGAAACACTTCTTTATTTACAAATAAATTCAGTTGTTTCAAATGAGAATTATAGATATTTGATAGACATGGTTCGACTTTTTAAAAAGGCGAAAAATATCAAGATCTGGCGTACCATCCCTCTTTTTAAAACCGCCCAGATGAAAAAAATAGGCATTAAGCCACTCTCTATCGAGGAGAGCCAAACGCTTTTATTGCGTCTGCAGGGGGAGATAGAGAGATACGGTCTTAACTGGAAGCTTTTGCCGAGCGCGTATGGCGTAAAACTTGACCCCCTAATCGAAATGAAACGGAGACGGAATATTTGCTTTACCTGTTTTGAAGACCCGTACATCAGCGTAATGGGGCGATTGAATTTTTGTACGAGACAGGAGTATAGTTCGGTCGTTGACATATCGGATGGTTTTGAAAAGGCATGGAATCACCCATTGTTGTTAAAGTTCAGAGAAAATATGCTGAAAGGCATCTACCCTAAATACTGCGGGAAATTATGTTTTTTGAAAGATAAAACTGGACAAAAGGATGAATTATCAAATCGGAAGAACACATGTATCGAGATAAAAGAATAGTAGCTATGATTCCAGCAAGGAAGGGCAGTAAAGGGTATCCCGGCAAAAACATAAGGCCGCTCGCGGGAAAACCCTTAATCGCCTGGACTATAGAAAGGGCAAAGCGAAGCAGATATATTGATAGGATTATCGTTTCGACCGACAGTAAAAAGATATTGCAGATCTCAAAAAAGTATGGCGCAGAAGTTCCCTTCTTACGACCAAGGAAGTTAGCCGATGATAAATCAAAAGGGGTGGATGTCGCGTTTCATCTGCTCAAGTGGATGAAAAAAAATAATGACGCCTGCGATATATTAATACTCCTTCAGCCCACAAGTCCTCTCAGGACAGAGGGAGATATTGACAAAGCGATAAAAAGTTTATTCAGCAAAAATGCTAAAGCTATTGCTTCAGTGTGTAAAACAGAACATCCTTATTGGTCAAACCGATTGCCCCCAGACGGATGTATGAAGAATTTTATGAAATTGAAAAGGACTAATATAAATCGTCAGGACACACCTGTTTTTTATAGATTGAACGGCGCAATATACCTAGCATATGTGGGCTATTTTGAAAAAAGAAAGGGTTTTTGGGGGAATAATACGTTTTCTTACGTGATGCCGGAAGAAAGGTCCGTGGACATTGATAGTAAAGTAGATTTTGAACTGGCAAAGATCTTAATGCGGCATTAATATTGCAAAGGAGAATTGTTTGATATTCGTCTCGTCTTCATGCCTGAGGCATGATAAAATAAAAAATTCGGTAGAGGGACTCGCTATAAACGGATTTAAAAATATAGAACTTTCAGGCGGGACCAGATATTACGAAGGATATGAAAAAGACCTCGCAGAATTAAAAGGCACGCACAATCTTAATTATCTTTTGCACAACTATTTTCCGCCACCGAAAAATGATTTCATATTGAACTTAGCCTCCTTAAATGAAGAAATATATAAAAAAACCATTGAACACCATGAGACGGCTATCTCTCTTTCAAGAAAATTAGGAGCTAAAAAGTTTAGTTTTCACGCCGGTTATTTCATTGACCTTGATGTCGGGGAATTAAACAAAAATATCCGCTTGAGGGAGCCTTGCGATAGTAAGCAAGCGATAAAACGGTTTTGCGAAGGGTATAATCTACTTAAAGAAAAAGCCGGTGACATTGAATTATATATCGAAAACAATGTCCTATCGGCTAATAATTCCAGGATATTTAAGGGGCAGAATCCGGTTATGCTTACTGATTATAAAAGTTGTGAAGAATTAAAAAGCTTCATTGATTTTAAATTACTCTTAGACGTGGCCCATTTGAATATAAGCGCAAATTCTTTGAACATTGATTTTGACAAAGAGCTAAGTATGATGTTTCCGATTTCTGATTATATACACATAAGCGATAACGATGGTTTGCATGATCAAAATAGATGTTTGGATAGCGATAGCGCTATTTTAAATACCCTTAAGGGCTACAATTTTGACAAAAAAACGTTAGCGCTGGAAATACGCGGTAGCATTTCTGATATAAAAAAATCACAATTAGCTGTTCAAAAGGCATTGCATTTAAATCGAAATAAAATTTAGAGCGAAATTATTTTATGGTAAAAAAAATAGATCGAAATAAAATCGCTGAAATGTGTATTTTTCCTGACAGCACCTTAAGGCGGACAATGGAGTGCATAAACCGATCCAGATTAGGAGCGGCATTTATTATTGATGCTCAAACCAGCCAGTTTTTAGGCCTTGTAGTAGACGGTGATATCAGGCGTGCTCTATTGAAAGGGCAAGATTTAGAAACTAAGATTGAATTTATTGAAAGACCAGAGCCTAAGACCGCAAATATTGAACTAAAAACTACGGAAATATCCAAACTGTTTAGCGAGCGAATCCGAATTATTCCGATTCTTGATTCAAAGAATAAAATTGTTGATGTAGCTTTTTATGATCAAAGAATGCATTTACCGGTTGCCGAGCCGGTTTTAGGCGAAAGGGAGTTAGCCTTAGTTAAAGATTGCATAATGTCTAATTGGGTTTCTTCAATCGGGAAATATGTAGATCGATTCGAAGAACTATTTGCTAATTTTTGTGGTTCAAAGTATGCTATTTCAACCAGTAGTGGCACCTCTGCTTTACATTTAGCTTTATTAGCCCTGGGTATTCACCAAGGCGATGAAGTGATAGTTCCCACTCTTACATTTATCGCAACGGCTAGTTCCGTCAGTTATACCGGCGCAAATCCTGTATTCGTTGACAGTGAATATAAAACCTGGAATATTGACCCGGATAAAATTGAAGAGGCGATTTCTCCGAATACAAAGGCTATTATTCCCGTCCATTTGTACGGTCATCCTGCAAATATGGATCCCATACTAGAAATTGCGAAATGTAATAATTTGGCAGTTATCGAAGATGCCGCAGAAGCTCATGGCGCAGAATATAAAGCTCGGAAGGTGGGGGGTATCGGCGATATCGGCATTTTTAGTTTCTATGGCAATAAGATCATTACTACCGGCGAAGGTGGGATGATAGTAACTAATGATTCCTGGATTGCTGAACGAGTAAGACGTCTTCGCAATCATGGAATGTCTACTACAAGAAGATACTGGCACCCACACCTTGGGTACAATTATCGATTAACCAATATTCAGGCTGCTATCGGAGTTGCTCAAATTGAAAAAATCGAGTCCATTGTTAAAGCAAAACTGGAAATTGCCAGACATTATGCGATTGGATTGAAGGGTATCAGGGGGATAACGTTCCCACCCAAAGAGGAGTGGGCAAAAAATGTTTATTGGCTATATTCTATTCTTATCGAAGAAAAAAGTTTTGGCATATCTCGGGACGAGCTAATAAGGCAATTAAAAGATATGGGCATAGAAACGCGTCCACTTTTTTTACCCGCGCATACCCAGCCGATTTACCATACGGGGCAGCGTTTTATGGTCTCTGAAGAACTTGCTTCCAGGGGATTAAGCCTACCGAGTTCCGTAAGTATGCAGCATCATGAAATTGATAGAGTTTGCAGCGCAATTAAAAAATGTTCAAGCAAACACGAAAAATAAAAAAGAAGAAGACTTATGAGTTATAGTTACAAGAGTATTATAGAAAATCCCAACCCATTTATTATTGCTGAAATCGAGTCGAATCATACTGATGACAGGGTGGTAAATTTAAAAAATATAGCAATGCTAAAAAAACATTTAAAATTCCGGTAGGGTTTTCTGATCATACTATTGGCACTTCTCTTACCTTAGCTGCAATTGCCTTAGGCGCAAAGGTTATAGAAAAGCATTTTACTATGGATAAAACACTGCCCGGCTGGGATCACGCGATATCTGCCGATTCAAAGGAAATGAAGGAAATCATAGAAGAGGGTAAAAGAATAGTAAAGGCATTAGGAAGGTACGAGAGAGAGCTTTCAGGGGCAGAAATGAAACAGCGTAACTCCTTCAGGTGGAGTATCATTGCTAAACGAAGCCTTAAAAAGGGGGAAATCTTGAAAGAAAAAGACCTGGATTTTAAGCGCCCTGGTACCGGCATTGCCCCAGATGAGCTAAAACATGTTTTAGGCAGGAAAATAAAGAGAGATGTCACAGTAGATAAATTAATTCTTTGGGAGGATTTAACTTAATGAAACCGCTTAATATTCTAATGATAGGCGCGGGAATGTATGTTTGCGGAAGAGGAGTCGATGGATACGGAACAGTCGTGCCTGCTATTTGCGAATGGAAAAAGAAAAATCAATTAAACAGTATTTATATTGTGGGCACAGCCTCCAAAAACATTAAACTTTCCAAACTCAAAGTCGATGAGCTTCAGTGCAATATGAACATCAAACTTTCCGTTAGGTATTTCCCTGAAGGCGCTCAAGCAAACCCGAAATGTTATAAGGAGGCAATCCACAGTATCCCCAAACCAGCATGTGCTATCATAGCCGTTCCAGATAATCTACATAAGGAAATAGCTATTTCTGCTATTCAAGAAGGCTTGCATACGCTTGTAGTTAAACCACTTGCCCCTACTTTAGAAGAAGTCCGTGCGCTTATGGAAGCACAAAATAAAAACAAAACCTATTGCGCAGTGGAATTTCATAAACGCTTTGATTCGGCAAACCTAATGTTGAGAGATGTTATCAGAAATAAAAAAATAGGAAATCCGCTGTATTTTGTTGTCGAATATAGCCAAAGGAAAAGCCTTCCTACCAGACAATTTAAAAAATGGGTACATAGCACAAACATCTTTCAATATCTCGGCATACATTATGTAGATATCGTATACTTTGCGACAGGCGCGGTGCCTAAAAGAGCGATGGCTATAGGGCAAAAAGGTTATCTTTTATCAAAGGGGATTGATACGTGGGATTCCATTCAAGGCGTTATCGAGTGGGAGATAGCACAAGGTCAGAGGTTCACTTCAGATATTTTGACCAACTGGATTGACCCGGAAAAAACCTCTGCAATGTCTGATCAGAAGATAAAAGTTATAGGAACCAAAGGCAGGTTTGAATCAGACCAGAAGAAGCGAGGGATTACGATTGTTACTGATGAAGAAGGCATAGAAGAGCCTAATCCTTATTTTTGTGCTCCTTATGGTGAACGTGGCAACGTTTCTTATAAGGGGTATGGAATAGATAGCATTGGGCAATTTCTGGATGACGTGGTTGGAATTGAAGAAGGTAGGCTGAAAATCAAGGACCTAGAGGGTAAGAGGCCGACTTTCAAAGAATCAGTTGTGCCAACAGCGGTTCTCGAAGCGGTGAATAAAAGCCTCAAGATAAATGGGAAGTGGATTGCGATTCGGGGGATATAAAGTAGCGTTCAGAGGACAAAGGACAGAATGAAAGATACTTACGTACAAGCTGAAACACTAAAGAGATTTATTATAGAAGTTTTGCTTAAAGTAAGTGTTCGTGAAGACGTTGCAGAGTATGTCGCAGAGGGACTAATGCAGACGTCGTTAAGAGGAGTTGATTCGCATGGCATACGGCTTTTGCCGCACTATCTAGAAGCAGTCAAGAAAGGCAGGATTAACCCTAATCCGAATTATAAATTTAAAAAGACTTCTCCTTCAACAGGGACTTTCGACGCAGATCACACGTTCGGACACGCAGCAGGTATGGAAGCGGCCAAAAAAGCAGTTCAACTTGCAAAAAAAGCGGGAACGGGCCATATTGCAGTTTATAATTCAAGCCATTTTGGCGCAGCCGCTTATTATGCGTTAGAGATAGCAAAACATGACATGATAGGCATGAGTTTTACGAATACGGATGCCCTTGTAAAAAGCTTTGGAGGCAAAAGGTCTTTTTTAGGGAATAACCCCATATGTTTTGCGGCACCGTGCGAAGGAGAAGAGCCATTCTGTCTTGATATGGCGACGAGCATACTTACATTCAATAAGATCAGGCAACTGGCTGATGAAGGGCAAGAGGCACCGACCGGTGTCGGTGCGAATAGCGAAGGTATTGAAACTACTAACCCGGAGGACATAACGATGCTTTTGCCTATAAGCGGATATAAGGGATATGGATTAAGCATGATGATAGAGATTTTATGCAGTATGCTTACGGGCATGCCATATGGTCCGCACATTCCGAAAATGTTTGAAGCACCTATGAGTGAAAAACGATATCTCGGACATTTTATATCTGCGATGAGACTTGATTGTTTTCAAAATAAGGAGAGTTTCAAGAAACGCCTTTCCAGAATGATGCACGATTTACGAAATGAACCCCCGTTAGATAAAAATATATCAGTTCAAGTAGCAGGCGATCCAGAAAAGAAATTTGCCAGAGAAAGAGTAAAAAAAGGTATTCCACTTAAGCGACGGACCCTAGAGATATTTTTAAATATCGGCAGGGAATATAATGTAAGGTTATTGGAGAGGTTCTCTATGAAAGGAAAATAAATCGAGGATTATGGTGGAAACAAAAAATGCTGAAACAAAGATAGCGCCAAGATATAAAGACGAAAAGCTTGCCGCTCACTGGCAGGTTGATGATACCAGGGAAAGCTTTGACCGGTTATTTTACCATCTCAATGTCACGACAAATATCAAGCCTTATTTTGATGAGGTGTTAGCCCGTTTAAACCTGAACGATGATAGATTTGCACAAGGCCTGGTCGTGGCTGATATAGGGGCGGGTGTTTGCTGGTCTAGTGCGATTTTAGCGAGCCATCCAAAAGTAAAATACGTATATGCAATAGACCCCAGCATTAACCGGTTAAAACATGCGAGATTTGTCGCAAAGCATTTTGGCGTAGAACATAAATTGAAGATACAACAAGGCACATTTTTGGAACCTAAAATCTCTGAAAAAGTTGACTTGGTGTTGCTTAACGGAAGCTTGCATCACTGCTGTAACACGGAGATTCCGGGGTTATTTTCAAACATAAGGCAACTGCTTAAACCTAAAGGTGAAGTTCTGATTGCGGGCGAACATTATATGGACTGGAGATGGACCGTGAAACGATTGTTACGGTATTTCTACCATTTTCATGATCGTTCAACACTTGGCTATTCATTAAGCAATTTGCGTGCTCCGCAGCCGTTTAGCGGGGATCATTGGAGATCCAGAAGAGAACTTGAAAGAATGTTTAAGGCCAACGGTTTTACGGCAGAGTTCTTCGTCCATAAGGGGCTATTTTCCAAGAATGAGTTTTCTTTTTGCCGCAAACTCGGTTGGCACTGTTATTATGCTATATTGTGGCCGGAAAGACTCTAATGAAAAAGAACAGAAATAAGAAGCCGAAAATAATCGCAATGATTCCCGCCAGGATGGGAAGCAAGCGGCTTACTATGAAAAATTTGGCTTTGCTTAACGGTTTACCGTTAATATTTTACGCGATACAAGCAGCTAAAGAGGCTAAAATATTTGAACGTATAGTCATTAATTCGGATAACATCGTTTTTTCGAAGATAGCCAAGCGTTATGGCGTAGAATTCTATCATCGGCCTCTTAAATTCGCCACATCCAGAGCTAAATCAGATTCAGTAGTATACGATTTTATAAAGAAAAATCCGTGCGATATTACCGTATGGGTTAATCCCATATCGCCGTTCCAGGGAGGTAATGACATAAAGCGTGTGGTAGAATTCTTTATCAGGAAAAAACTCGATTCGCTCGTAACGGTTAAAAATGAACAGATCCACTGTCTATACGATAATAAGCCCATAAATTTCCGCTACGATGAAATATTCGCACAGACCCAGTACCTTAAACCCGCACAGGGTTTTGTCTATTCGGTAATGATGTGGTATTCGCAAAATTTCATCAAGACATTTGAAAAAAAAGGATACGCGCTCCTTTCCGGCAGGGTAGGGTATTATCCTGTGAACAAGCTTTCGCAGATCATAATAAAACAAAAGGAAGACCTTATGTATGCGGATTATATGATGAGGGCCATCAGGAGCAGTAAAGACTACAGAATAAAATATGACAAGGTTATTACGAAAGACAAACGGAACAAAAAACAATGAATAACAAAGTATCAATTATAATAAGGACGAAGAATGAGGAAAGGTGGATTACGGCATGTCTCAATAATGTATTCAGCCAGGACTATAAGGACTTTGAAGTAATTTTAGTGGACAGTAAAAGTGCGGATAAGACGATAGAAAAAGCGAAACAGTTTCCGATAAAAGATATTATTCAGTACGGAGATGCCAAATATTTTCCGGGAAAGGCGCTTAATATGGGTATAAGAAGCTCAAGCGGTGATTTCATAGTGTGTCTTTCGGGGCATTGCATACCAAGTGCGCCACAATGGCTACAGAATCTTTTAAGCAATTTTCAGGATCCAGAAAGAGCGGGTGCGTATGGCCGTCAAGAACCCATGTTATTTAGTTCAAACGCAGATAAACGCGATCTGGCTATTGCATTCGGACTGGATAAAAAAATCCAGAAAAAAGATCCGTTCTTTCACAATGCGAATAGCATGATTCGTAAAGACATCTGGCGGAAGTTTTCCTTTGATGAAACAGTTACCAATATTGAAGACAGGGTGTGGGCACAGAAAGTGCTGGATGAAGGTTACAACATTGCCTATGAACCGGAAGCCAGTGTTTATCATTATCATGGCATTCACCAGAATGGCGACGTAGAGAGATGCACTAATGTGGTTCGTATCCTGGAGGATCTACACAAAGATCGTAAAGATAGGTCGCGTAATGTGGAAAAACTTAATGTTATCGCATTGGTGCCGGTGCGTGGGCCAATTCAATATTTAAAGGAGAAACCGCTCTTGCACTATACATTGAAACGTATCGCCGAATCCAAGCATATAAAAAGGACAATAGTTTCCACGGATAATAAAGAGGTGGCAGAATTAGCTAAGGTCATGGGCGCCGAAGCCCCATTTATAAGAAATTCGCAACTTTCCGGCAACGATGTTAGCTTGGCTAAGGTATATCAGTACTCTTTGCATGAAATAGAAGACAGGGGTATCTTTCCCGATATAGTGGCCTGCCTTGAAATCACGTTTCCTTTTCGTCCTCCGGAATTAATCGATAATATGATTCTGGAACTGGCGGAAAAGGGGCTTGATAGTGTTGTTGCCGCAAAGGGAGAAAATAAAGCAATATGGAAAGAGCGGTGCAATAGCATAGTTCAGCTTGATGACGGGCTTACTCCCCGCCAATTCAAAGATCCGACATTTGTTGAACTGAGAGGCGTCGGTTGCATTACACACCCGGAATTATTGCGAAAAGGCGACCTTTTTGGAAATAAAATAGGTATTTACGAGGTGAACAACCCTTATTCGCATATTGAGGTTAGAAACGAAGAAAGTTTTAAACTGGCATCGCTTCTTATTAAGGAATGCTTTAAGGAATAAACATATGTGTGAAAGAAAGGATTCGTTTCATATTCGGCCCCTTGAAACAAGTGACCTGCCGGCACTCTGTGATTTAATGGAGGAGGCAAAGGTCTCAATAGGTAGCTTAAATTCAAAGCCAGCATATTATGCAATATGCCGAGACGCTTTGTTGAATGACAAGGTAGTTATTGTTGTAGCTGAAAAAGGGAAACATCTGGCTGGTTATGTTGTTGCCATAGTCGACTGCAAATCATATTGGATAAATTTCCCTTTTCGGCACCCAATTTCATTTTTGAGTGTTATTTTTCACAGATTAGCAGGAAAGGTATTTACAAAACGTGATATAAAGAAGCACATAGAAATTACAGAAGATGCGCAACCAAAAGAGATATCAAAGACACCCTCAGGCCGGATATGGAGGCAGTCGTCTTCCGAGATTGCCAAGATAGCCAATATACACGTGTTTAACGATTATCGACGAATGGGTATCGGGAGAGAGTTATACAAGTCTCTCTTTCGACTATTGGCCAAGCGCGGCATTAAACGAGTGGATGCTATTACAGCTTTATATAATAACCGTAGCGTTGGACTGCATTTATCTACTGGCTGGAAAATGGAGAGGACAAAAAATAATTTTTTTGCCACAACTGATATAACCGAACCTAATCAGTAAATTCTGGATATGCAATATAAAAAACTTATATATCTCGAGAGTGCCGCTGACGTAGATACCTATATAAAAAGTGGGCGAGTCCGGGCGGATGAAAATTTATTCATTACCGTAAACCCTTCCGTGCGCGCCTATTCCAAAAAGAAGGGTATCGCTTCCGAGACGACACTCCCTTACCTAACAAATGAATCGCATTTCAAATTATCGCTAAAATCAAAGGAACTGTCCGATTGGATAGATAAAAATGTGAACTTCGCTGATATGGAATTTAAAATAACCAGGGGATACCACAATGACATAAGTAGTCGCTGGATGAGATTTTTTATCAACTATTATTTATTGCTTATAGAGATAGCTTTAAATTCATGCGATTTGCATAAGCCTAAAATCCTTATGTCATCATGGCACGGGCGAAAATGTCCGTCAAGACAATACATAAATGCCGCAAAGAGATTGCTTATACAACCGGAAGAAAAATATATGGGGTCTATTGTAACATCTATCGCAAAGACTAAAGGGCTGGGTTTTGAAGATATATCAATCGGCAAAAGTCCGCTTATCAGGGAAAGATATTTTTTAAAACTGGTAAAAAACATTTTTTTCTTAATTCTCTTTATGCTTCTTTATCTGAGACATAAATTGAAAACAAGTGTAATTTCAAATAAAATGAAACTCAAGAAAAAGCCAATAATAATTTTTACAACTTCAGTTAGCTACATGAAAAAACTTGCTCGAAAGCTTAAAAAAGATACAGATGCAAATTTTTATTTTTTACAGAGATGGGTGATACCGGACTTTGGCGCGCTGGGATTCGCAAAATTATTTTTAAGGAAATATTTAAATTCACTAACTTTGCAAAGAAAACTTTCCCGGGAATTTAGCGAAAAAATTAGGAAGGAAAAGGATTTTTTTTCTTATCGGGGGATATCTTTCGCGGATATTCTAGCCGAAAAGTTTGAAAATGATATAGCTCCATACATAATAGGGCTACATATATGGACTATCGAACTTACTAAAATTATTAGAAGATTTAAGCCGTCGCTTATTATTTCATCGGGTAATCGCCTTGATGATTCAATAACAGGCGAATTGTGCCGCGAGATGAAAATACCTGCCGTTATGGCAAGCCATGGTTCTTTCGTCCGTCCTAAAGATGAGATCGAACGCATAGAATGGGGAGAGAACGGTAAACCTTTATTGAGGGCGCCTTTTCCGTTTATAGCGCTGCAGTCACCACTAGCAGAGGATTATATAAAGGTTTTTTCTCCGGGAGGGGATATCGTAAAAACAGGCCCCCTCGTATGGGGCAGGCCTATTAACATCGATAAAAGCAGATTATTATTTAAGAAAATGTTTAACAAGACAAAAGATTCCGCGAATTTAAGAGTTATAGTACATGCGGCCACACAAAAACCGAATAACAGTTTAAAGTTTCACATATATGAGACCCCCGATGAATATATTCAATCACTTTTAGACCTGGCACGTGCCATTCAAAGAATTCCTGAAGCTCTGCTTATAATAAAGTTCAAACCTAGATGTGAATTTAACACAAAAGATCTTAAAAGTCTTATACCCTTTTCGGATAAAATAATACTAAGCGTTAAAGAGCAGTTTTTGGATTTATTGGGCATAAGTGATCTCTTGGTAAGCTTTTCTTCTACCACAATTATAGAGGCTTTTCAGAACAAAATCCCGGTTTTACTTTACGGCGGCGGCGGCCGATACCAGCATATTCCGGCTTATGAAATAAAGACGGATAGGCCTATCGAACGAAGCGCGGTTTACTATATCAAAAACCCGGACGATTTGAAATATGGCATCAGTGGTATTTTGGATTTAAGGCTGGACAGAAATAAAGACAGTAATTTGTTCGAGTCATATATTTACAAAGAAGATGAACGTGTCCCATTGTTCGATTTAATGAATAGAGGCAAGAAGGTCCCTAAATGAAACTCATATTTATTGCATATAAATATTTAAAACGCTATCCTGCTCTGTCGGTTGCTACTTTATGTTCGATAATTATAGCCTCATTGTTTGAAGGGGCGAGCTTCGGCATGCTTATCCCTCTTATACAGAGCATGACACAAGAGGGAGCAAATTTGCTTGAAAACATACCGTTGATAAACAAACTGGTTGTTTTTTTTCCATCAATGGACCAGGCGCAGACGGTTTCCTTTGTTCTTATTTTATTGTTTTCTCTATTGGTGGTAAAAAATATATTTGTGTACCTTTCCAGTGTGCTTATCGCAAAATTGAGATTTGGGATTATAAAAAATCTTAGGATAAAACTTATGGATAATCTGCTGGGATATGATACGAAGTATTTTGACAGCGCAAAAACAGGATACATGATAGCTAATATGACTACCGAAACGGAGCGTATCGGTAATTTTATAATGTCAATACTTCAATTCATAGCCCTTTCCGGGAGGATAGTAGCTTATCTTGTAGTTTTATTTCTGATATCTTGGAAAGTAAGCATGGGCATCTTTTTGTTAATTGCTATTGTTCTTATCCCGATAGAATTAATTATGGGCAAGCTGAAAAGAATAGGAAAGCTCATCTCCGAAAGCGTAGCAGAGTACAATTGCAAATTAACGGAAATACTGGGAGGGATGAGGCTGATAAGAACGCGAGGCACAGAGGCCATAGAAAGAGAAAGATTTAATAAAACAGTTCGTGACATTGCAGGTTTTAAATACAATAGCAATAAATATATAAGTCTTATTATTCCGCTATCCGAAATATGCATATTCGGTCTTATGGTTTTATGTTTCACTATACTTATGGGTGTGATGGAAATAAATTTTGCAACTACTTTCCCGTTTATAATAGCATATCTTTTTATTCTCGGAAGAACCCTTATGCAGTTAGGTAACATAAATAACGCGCGATCCTCAGCGATGAGCTATCTGGCAGCCTTTGATAACTATGAGAGCATTAATGACCCGAAGGATAAGAAAACGATAAAAAGCGGAAATAAATCAATAAAGAGATTTTTGGATTCAATAGATTTTAATACCGTTAATTTCTCCTATGTTAAGAAAAAGATTGTTTTAAGGAATATCAATATTAGAATACCCAGGGGAAAGATAACGGCGCTTGTTGGCGGTTCCGGAGCCGGCAAAAGCACGATAGTTAATTTGATACTGCGCTTTTATGACGTGGATTCGGGAGAAATTTTGGTTGACGGGATAAATCTGAAAGATCTCTCACTGGCGGCATGGCGAAGAAAAATAGGTTTTGTTTCGCAGGATATTTTTATTTTTAACACCAGCGTTAAAAACAATATTTCATATGGGTACGTAGATGCCCGAGACGAAGATATTATAAAAGCCGCAAAAGCCGCCCATGCGCATGAGTTTATAGTTAACCTACCCGATGACTATGATGCGCAATTGGGCGAAAGGGGAATAAAACTTTCGGGCGGCCAAAAGCAGAGAATTTCCATCGCGAGAAGCATAATGCATAACCCCGAGATTTTAATCCTCGATGAGGCTACCAGTTCCCTTGATACAAAGACAGAAAGATTGATTACCGAAGCAATAGATAACCTTACCAAGGACCGCACGGTGATAGCCATTGCGCACAGGCTTTCTACGATTCTACACGCGGATAATATTATTGTGTTAGACAAAGGACGCATTGTCGAAAGCGGAAAGCACGAGGACCTGCTTCTAAATAAAGGTTTGTATAAGAATTTATTTGATATGCAATTTTCAACATGAAAATATTATTAATAAATCCGCCGGTGCAGGTGAATACGAAACCCGAAATTCCGTCACTGGGTATTTCTTATATTGCCCATGAGTTAAAGAAAAATGGGCATATAGTAGAAGTGCTGGATATCGACGGATATCGGTATCCAAAAGAAAGGGTAACCGAGTTTATAAAAAACTCAAGCGCCCGTATCATAGGAATCGGCGGACTGGCAACCGTTTACTCATATCTCCATTGGCTTGTCCCGGAAATAAAGAGGTTAAAACCGGATGCGGAAATAATTTTGGGCGGAGCGGCGGCATCGTCTTTAAGGGAAAGGTGTTTCCAGCGCCTGGACATAGATTATGAAGTTATAGGGGAAGGCGAAATTACAGTAACGGAACTAATTAAAGAGATAGAAACCTCCAGAAATTTTGCGAGAGTAGACGGAATAGGCTACAGATCGCAAAGCGGCGAAATAATTTTTACAAAGAGGCGCCCCCTTATGGAGTCCCTGGATAATGTCCCGATGTTTAACGACGAGCTGTTTCCGATGGAAATATATCTGAAAAACGTAAGAGGCTTTATGCAGATACACGCCCAAAGGGGATGCCCGCACGCTTGTACTTTTTGTTTTAATTGCTATCGCGTTGTGAGCAATAAGGTACGCTACAGGCCTTTCTATAAAGTTGTCGATGAAATAGAATATTTTCAAAAAAAATATAAAGAGAAAATAAGGGTTTTTGTAATATCAGGCGAATGTATAACAATGAATAAAAAGTGGCTTATCGATTTTTGCAAGGAAATAATAAAAAGAAAGCTTAAAATAAAATACAGGGTTACTTCCAGAGTTGACACGCTTGACGCCGAAAGGTTGGAGCGGCTTAAAAGAAGCGGATGCAGAATGATTTCTTTAGGGTTGGAGAGTGGAAGTGATAAAATTCTGAAAATTATGAATAAAGGCGCTACTGCCGAACAGGGAAGAAGAGCCGTTCGTCTAGCCAAGAAGTATATAGGTTTCGTAGAAACATTTATTATATACGGTTATATAGGGGAAACACGCGATACTTTAAAGGAAACAGTGAGATTCTGTAAACAAATAAATAATCCTACAAGTACATACATTGCAACACCGTTTCCCGGCACGGTATTATATAAATTGGCGCTTAGAAAAGAATGCATAAAAGATGAAGAAAAATACCTCATGAAGCTTGATACGACATTGACGTACAGGCCTTCGGTATACTTGAATCTCACGGACATGCCCGATACCGAGGCAAAAAACGCTATAAAAGAGGCGATGCTGGAAGTTACTTTATATTATTATATCCGAAGGCCATGGCTTTTCTTCAGGCGCCTCATTGTCAATTTAAAAGAAAACGGTATAAGACTCACTATATTAAAAATCGTCGAGAGGCTGAAAAAATAATGGCTGAAAGAGGTGTATTATGAATTTAAAACAAAGATTAAAGAATGGCGATGTCGTTTTGGGCACTTTTAATATTATTCCGTCGGCGTCAGTGGTAGAGGTAATAGGTTACAGCGGTTTGGATTTCATAATAATCGATGCCGAACACGGCCCTGTAAGCATCGAATCAGCGGAAAATCTCGTTAGGGCAGCAGAAGTAGCAAAAATGGCGCCGATTATTAGGGTTTCGCATAACGAACCCCATATGATTTTAAGGGCGCTCGATATAGGTGCCCGTGGTATTCAAGTGCCTCATGTCTCGACAAAAAAAGAAGCAGAGGCAGTAATCGAATACTCTAAGTACCATCCAAAAGGCAAGAGAGGATTTTCTCCTTTTACGAGGGCTGCCAAATATGGTATTGAGGCGGAAGGCCATGCGGCTAAATCTAATGAAAATATCGTTGTCGTAGTTAACGTTGAAGGAATAAATGGGATAAAGAATTTAAATAAAATAGCCGACGTTCCTGATATAGACGTTATATTTATAGGCCCTTGTGATCTCTCGCAATCATTGGGAAAGCCAGGCGATGTTTACAATCCTGAAGTAATAAAGCTTATAAAACATAGCGCCGTTGTTATTAGAAAGAAGGGCAAGGCATGCGGCGCTTTTGCACAAGATTTAAAATACATGGAAATACTTATTGACAGCGGTGTTCAGTATATCGCTTGCATGCTGGACACGGCTTTGATATTACAGGCTTGTAAAAATTTAAAAGATAAATTTAACAAACTAATCGCGAGAAAATGAATAAGTATGAAAAAGCTACCGAATTTTAAACTACTGGATTGCACTATCCGTGATGGCGGATATCTCAATGACTGGAACTTTGACAAGAAGCTTGTAAGAGAGGTATATCGTTCTGCCTCAAAGGCGGGTGTGGATATTGTCGAAATAGGTTACAGAGGCAATGCTGACTATTTCGACAAGAAAACATACGGTTTGTGGCGGTTTTCCGAAGAAGGTGTTTTGCGGGAAGCAACAGAAGGAATATACGGAGCGAAAATCGCGCTTATGGCCGACTTCGGCAAAATAAAAGCGGATGATTTTGTTAAAAAAGCCGAAAGCATTGTTGATGTCGTAAGGGTGGCCTGCCACAAGAACAATATAGCCGCCGCCGTTAAACTCTTGCAGAAAATAAAGCGAAAAGGTTATCAGGTTTCGTTGAATGCAATGGGGTACAGCAATTATACATTGAAAGAACAGAAAAAACTTGTTTCTATACTCAAGGATTCGGGTCTCGATATTGTGTATGCAGTCGATAGTTACGGTTCTTTATTTCCCGGGCAGGTTAAGCAACTATTGGAACCCTTATTAAGAATATCGGAGATCAAGGTGGGGTTTCACCCTCACAATAGCCTCCAGATGGCATTTGCGAATACCCTCGAAGCTATTCAGGCAGGTGCACATTTCGTTGACTCCACTTTTTACGGCATGGGCAGAGGTGCCGGGAATCTACCTACGGAAATCATAGTATTATACGCCGAGCTTATGGGGAACAAAAAATATAACGTCATTCCATTGCTTAACTGTATAGATGCCTATTTTATACCCCTTCATAAGAAGTGGGGATGGGGTTACCAGCTTCCTTTTATGCTTTCAGGTATGTACAAATGCCATCCAAATTACGCCAAGAACCTTGTGGAGTTTCGTGAGTACACCATCGAAGATATATGTAAAGGTATGGAATTTATTGAAAAAGCGAATCCCGTGGGCTATTCCCATGAAATTTTTAAGAACCTCGTCGGAGGAGGGCTTGTAGGTAGATTCAAAGAGGCAAAGACTTCACAAAAGACAAAAATTCATAAACAAAAACCACAGAAGATTCCATATATCAATAGATACAAAGATAGAGATTTTTTGATATTAGCAAATGGACCCACCCTTAAGGAATATAAACCTGCGATAGATAAATTTATAAAAAAAATCAACCCTATCATTCTCGGCGCAAATAATCTTTCAGGGATGTACGTCCCTCATTACCATGCCTTCAACAACAAAAGGCGTTTCATGATGTACGCGGATATGGTATCAAAGCACTCGAAACTCTTTTTAAGCCAGTATTTTTCTAAAGAACTGATAAACGAATACTCGAACTCCGACTATGAAAAAATCTATTACAAAGATAGCTTTAATGCAAATTTCGACATCAAAGAAGGTGTTATACAAACCAATTGCCGTACCATATCCATTTTACTCTTAGGGATAGCAATCGCCATGGGCGCAAAACGCATATTTGCCACTGGCATGGATGGATATGTAGATCTGAAAAAGAATAACTTTCTTTTCTATAATGAACAAGATGAAAAAGAAGACCATAATCTGATCGTAGAAAGGCACCGCTCGTGCGAGAAGTTTTTAGGTCAAATCGACAGGTACCTTCATAAAAAGGGTAAAGAGGGGCTGCACATTTTAACCCCGACAAGTTACAGGTCCTACTATAAGGGTATCGAGAATTATCTGGGCTAAACATTTTATGTCTATGGAAAGATACAAAAAATTAAAAGCACTTTTGGAAAAACGGGCGTGTTTTAAACTCGTTTGCGGCGCAGGGAACGAAGATGCCGAAGAGGTTAAGAGACTTTCGACTATATACACACTTGCCGGAACCAATATCTTGGACGTATCCGCAAATGTGGATATTGTAAATGCTACGGGAGAAGGCATAAAAGCCGCATATGATCTCGAGGATGATTGTAAAAGGACGATAAAAGAGAAACCCTATATAAACGTAAGTATCGGCCTAAAAGGAGACCCGCACGCACGAAAAGCAAAAATAAATAACGCTTTTTGCACCAAATGTGACAGATGCATAGTAGCTTGCGAACAGGATGCGATACAAAAAGATTTCTCTAT
>JAUWBJ010000096.1 GCA_030605095.1 Candidatus Omnitrophota bacterium
CAGAAATATGTATACGATTTTTCCGTTCCACCTCATCAAAATTTCATTGCTGGTCATGGTGGAATGGTTTTGCATAATACCGATGGCTCGCATATCCGTACGCTTCTTCTAACATTCTTTTACCGGGAGATGAAAGAGTTAGTCGAAAAGGGCCATATCTACATTGCCAAACCGCCGCTCTACAAAATTAAGGCAGGAAAGAGGGAGGAATATATAAATACTGAAGAGGAGATGAATTCTATACTTATAGACCAGGGAACAGAGGGCGTCGAGGTTGTCAGGGTTAAGGATAGATACGCTTTTAGCGATAAGAGGCTTAAAGAGGTATTAGAGATTCTATTGCAGGTGGAAAGCTTATCCTCTGCCATTGAGCGACGTGGAGTGAAATTTGCAGAATTCCTCTCTTTTAAGCACGCAAAGACCAAAAAACTGCCCTTTTATAGGCTAAAAGTGGAGGGAGAATACAAATTTATCTATGATGACAGTGAGCTTGCGGCATTTACCAAGAAAATGGAAAAGAAACGTGGGAAAACTTCGGAACTGGACATAACGGAATTTTATGAAGCAAGGGAATTGAATAAATTGAATGCCAGTCTCGCTAAACTAAAGATAGATATAGCTAATTATAATCCGCCAAAAGAAGAGAAAAAGCCCCTGTTTAAGGTTAAGGCCGGCAAAGAAGCAGTAAAAGGGATTTTTAGCCTGAAAGAGCTTTTGGCTTTTATTTTGAGTCTCGGCAGGCGCCACATGTCCATTCAACGATACAAAGGCCTTGGGGAAATGAATCCCAACCAGCTCTGGGAAACCACGATGGACCCGGAAAAACGAATTATGCAAAAAGTAACCGTGGAAGACGCTGTTGCGGCGGGCGAGATGTTTACTGTTTTGATGGGGGACCAGGTTGAGCCGAGGAGGCAGTTTATAGAGAAACACGCGCCTGAAGTAAAAGTGCTGGATATTTAAGGAGATTTATGTACGCTCGAAACGAAAAAATAGTTCCGGTCTATATAGAAGAAGAGATGAAGGATTCTTACATCAATTACGCAATGAGCGTAATTGTAGGCAGAGCCCTTCCGGATGTAAGGGATGGCTTAAAGCCCGTTCATCGAAGAATTCTTTACGCAATGAGAGACCTAAATCTCGAACATAACAAGCCATATAAGAAGTGTGCGAGAATAGTCGGAGAATGTTTTATCAAAGGTACACTTGTTTTGACTAAAAGAGGACTTGTGCCTATTCAAAACATCAAACGCGAAGACATGGTTTATACACAGAAAGGATTAAGACGAGTTACTGAATTATATGAAATGCCCCCAAGGGAACTATTGAAAATCAAGCTTAGCAATGGAATTTATAATACCGTTACGCCATCTCAGAAATTTAAGATTTTAAATCGAAATTTCAAATTTGAATGGAAAGAAGCAAACAAAATGAAGACAGATGACTATATTGTGTTAAAAACCCATTATCCACAGATAAAACGAAAGGTAAGGTTAAGAAAAATCCACTCCTTAAATCCTGAATTTTTAAATGAAAACATTGCATATCTTCTGGGTATGTTTATGTCAGAAGGATGGATTACGAAAAACAATAGTAAGAATAATACATATAGGATTGGTTTTTCATGTAACAGCCGTGAAATAATAGAAAAGATAGCAGATATATTAATGCAAGAGTTTGATTATATACCCAGCATAAAAGAACATGGTTATATGATTAAAAATAGTAAGGGAGAAAAAATTATAAATTATAAATATACCATAAGGATTAGCAGAAATTATATATGCAATTTTCTTATAGAAAATTTTGACATCGCAAATCTTAAGGCACACAATAAAAACATTCCTTGGCAAATTTTTGTCTCACCCAAACCTATGATATACGCTTTTGTGTCTGGATTAATTGACGGTGATGGCAGTGTGCATAAAACAAGATCAGTTATTCAATATGCGTCTATTTCAGAGAGATTGATAGACCAGTTACAGATTTTGCTTCAGCAGTTAGGCATATTTAGCACAAGATATAAAAGCGATAAACGCGGGAAAAAGCATTTCATTGGCAACAGAGAGATCCGCAATATATCGGTATGTTACAGTTTAGAATTTAAGGGTATTAATGCCAAACTTCTTTCGTCCAAGGTCACTTTGTACGAGTGGGTCAAAAACGCAAGGTGTTTGCAAATTCAGGAAAAAAGACTTAAAAAATCCACTTTCGAAATAATCCCATACGGAGGAGAAAATATATTCGGAGAATTAAGTAAAAAACATATAGGGAGCGGATGGTATACGTCGGAATCCGGAGAGAAATTCAGGTCCGGAGTAAAATATAAGACAGGATGTAAGATTAGGTATTCGAAGAACTTAAAAGAAAAACCATTACGAAAATCACAGATTATAGAATGGGGCATTAAAGAAAAATTAGAAAAAATAAAATCTCCTCTCTACGATTTTATAGATCATGTAATAAAAAACAATGTTTATTTCATGAAAGTTTCATCTGTAACGCCTCAAGCCCCACAAGCTACATATGATATTCAGGTGGAGGGTGAGCACGAATTTATTGCCAATGGAATGGTTTCACATAATTGCCTTGGCAAATATCATCCACACGGCGACATAGCTGTTTATGATGCGCTAGTAAGAATGGTACAGGATTTTTCCTTAAGATATCCATTAATCGACGGTCAAGGCAATTTTGGATCAATTGATGGGGATCCCCCGGCCGCTCAAAGATATACAGAAGCGAAACTCGAGCGAATAACGGATTCAATGCTCGCCGATATCGAAAAGAACACGGTCAAATTCGTCCCGAACTTCGACAATTCGCTTACGGAGCCGAGCGTTCTTCCAGCCGTGCTTCCGAATCTTATGTTAAACGGCTCAAGCGGCATTGCCGTCGGCATGGCGACAAATATACCGCCCCACAATTTGACCGAGGTAGTACATGGTATAACGTATTTAATCGACAGGCCCGACTGCGAAATCAAGGATTTAATGAAAATGATAAAAGGCCCTGACTTCCCGACAGGCGGCATTATATGCGGGAGGGGCGGCATAAAAGAGGCATATGAAAAGGGCCGGGGAAGGCTCCTTGTCCACGCCAAGGCCTCTATCGAAAGCCAGAAA
>JAUWBJ010000075.1 GCA_030605095.1 Candidatus Omnitrophota bacterium
CTACATCCCCGGCGGATACGGAAACCTTGTAGTAATAAACCACCCCGGAAAATGGCAAACACGCTACGGGCATCTTAATAAATCTGTCATAAAAAAATTGCGATGGGTTCGGCAAGGCGCTATAATAGGGTTTGTCGGAAAAACAGGGAACGCTAATCAAAAAGGGATTATCCCACACCTACATTTTGAAATAAAGCATAAGGACAAGCCACTCGACCCCGCAGCATTTTTAGTAAAAGATAAGTAACCGTAGGATACCGCGTAGGTGGGACAGGTGTGAACTATGGAAATAAGAAAAAGGTCTGCTAAGAACGTTGTTATTCTATATATAGCGGGGAACATAGATGTAAATTCGGCGGAATTTATTGAGGAAACCGGCCAGCTATTAAAAGATAGGTTTCAGAAGATATTGTGCAATTTTGCGAATGTGAATCTGGTGGATTATAACGGGCTCTCCATATTAACCATCGCCTACAAAAACGTTGTTAACCAGAAGGGTATATTGAAATTTTGCAATGTGCCCCTCCACATAAAAGAACTTTTTAAAATAGCGAGGCTCGATAAGGTTTTTGAGATATACAGTAACGAAAAGAGCGCGTTACATAGTTTTGAGTTCTCAACCAGGGTAGATAAGCTTCATTTAAGAAGAAGGTTTAAGAGAATCGATGTAAATATTACTGCGAGATACAAAAAGGGGTTATCCGCAAATACGAAACTTTCAAAAGGGAAGGTATTGAATATAGGCGGGGAGGGCTTATTTGTATATTCAAAAAATACCTTTCCCGTTTCAACTCAATTATATTTAGAAATAGAATTGGGAAAGAAAAAAGAACTGCTCACCTTGATGGGAACTGTCATATGGCTTGCTGATAAAAAACTTCAACCACACGCATATCCCGGCATGGGCATAAGCTTTATGAACCTTGAGAAGAAAATCCAGGTAAAAATCATCGATTTCATAGACAAAAATATAACGCGGAGAAGCCAGGTCTAAAAAACGAGATGCACAGCCGAATCCAACTTATCGAGAATATAAAACCCTCGTTAAAAAAGCTCGCAAACCCGTGTCAACTCTGCATGCATAAATGTTCGGTAGAACGCGCAAAAGATGAAGGTTTCTGTAGAGCGGCCTCAAAGGTCGCTGTTTATAGCTACTCACCGCACCATGGGGAAGAACCCCCTCTTTCCGGCATAAAGGGCTCCGGCACCATATTTTTTACCCACTGCAATATGAAATGCGTATATTGCCAGAACTACACTTTCAGCCAGGAGGCCGACTTCGAAGAAATCGAAATTGAGGAGCTTGCGGAAAGAATGTTAGAATTGCAACATCAGGGCTGTCATAATATAAATCTCGTAAGCCCTACGCACTATGCCTCGCAGATTGTCGAAGCCATACAAATCGCGATTAAAAAATCCTTAAATATCCCTATTGTCTACAATACGGGCGGTTACGATAATATCGAATTGATAAAACTCCTGGACGGAATTATAGATATATACCTCGTTGATAT
This sequence comes from Candidatus Omnitrophota bacterium, assembly GCA_030605095.1. Lineage (GTDB taxonomy): Bacteria > Omnitrophota > Gorgyraeia > JABMRN01 > RBG-13-46-9. The sequence continues at coordinate 1,515 of JAUWBJ010000075.1, forward strand.
GCGCTATTCCATGGATGCGATGGCATTAAAATATTCTTCTGCCGGGCATTATGCGGCGAATAACAGGCTCATAATAAAAGAGATGTTCCAGCAGGTAGGCATCCTTAAGTTAAATAGGGAAGGGGTAGCGGAAAAAGGGGTAATAGTGCGGCTTCTCATTCTTCCCAACAGTATCTCCGGCACAATCGATACTCTAAAATTTCTGAAAGAGGGGGTCTCGGAAGATATATTCTTGAGCGTAATGAGTCAATATCATCCCACTTACAAAGCGGAAGAATACCTTGAAATCGCAAGGAGAATAAATAAGAAAGAGTACAAAGAGGTAATAGACGAGGTAGAAAAACTCGGTTTCACAAACGGGTGGCTCCAGGGCTTCATAACTGAAACCGACCGCTTCCTGGGAACGAATATCAGGCCTAAATCGCTTGACAAACATTAAAGCTTCAGGTATACTTGTAATGTGGCTACAGATGACGCCACATTACAAGGGAGGTAATTAAAATGACTGTTGCAAGTGCCTTATTAAAAGCAAGAAATATAGGTATAAGAAAATGCCGAAATAATTTATCTCGGCTGATTAAAAAGCACGAATTCCTAATTATAACAGACCATAATAACCCCGAAAGTGTTTTAGTACCTTATAATGATATGCTCGAGATAGTCGATGTGCTTGATGAACTTCAAGATAAAAAAGCTATAGAAACTGTAGCAGAAGGTAGAAAAGCGATTCGTGCCGGCGCAAAAGGTATATCTTTTTCTAAGGTATTTAAAAGAAGAAGAAAACAAAAAAATAAGTGAAGTATCAAACCAAATTTCCAAAACAATCTCTTGTCAAGAAATTTGAAAAGCGCCTTAAAAAAATACCCTCCAAAAATATACAAAATAAGATAAAAGATAAAATATTAACATTAGCCAACAATCCCCGGCCCCAAGGCGAACCGAAGATTAAGCCCCCTATCAGGCTTTATGGCTACGTTGCGCAATATAGATTAAGAATAGGCGATTATAGAGTTCTCTACGACGTTGACGATAAAAAAAGAATTGTATGGATTTATTGTTTGCGCAGGCGAAATGAAAGAACGTATTAAAAAGAAGGACCTTTTGATATAAATGCGTGGGGTAAGTTTATGAAGGACTATTGCGGACTTTTTGGAATCTACGGCCATAGAGAAGCCTCGATGCAGGCTTATTTGGGGTTATACGCTCTTCAGCACCGCGGAGAAGAGTCATGCGGGATTGTGACATCGAACGGAAGGCGCACATATCAGCGCAAAGCCATGGGTACTGTATCCGATGTTTTTGATAAAGCGGCGCTGAAAAAACTGAAGGGCCATCTCGCCATAGGCCATGTCCGCTATTCCACGACGGGCTCCAGTGTCTTAAAGAATGCCCAGCCGTTCGTAATAAATTATAAAAAAGGCACCGTAGCCATTGCCCATAACGGCAACCTTACCAACTCGATAGAATTAAGAAACCGGCTCGAAAGAGACGGCTCTATCATCCAGACAACCATGGACAGCGAGATTATCTTACACCTCCTTGTAAAAGCTAAATCCGATAATATAAAAGAAAGCCTTATAGAAACCCTGCCGCAAGTAAGGGGAGCGTATTCTCTCCTCCTTATCACCAACGACCTTTTGATCGGCGCAAGGGACCCGTATGGCTTCAGGCCGCTCGCCATAGGCAAATTGGGGGAGAGCTTCGTCCTCGCGAGCGAGACATGCGCTCTGGACCTTATAGGCGCCAAATACGTGAGGGACGTTGAGCCCGGCGAAATTGTCATCATAAATAAAAACGGATTAGAATCGATTAAGCCATTTTCTCCGACGAGGAAAGCATTTTGCATATTCGAATTTATATATTTTGCCAGGCCGGACAGCAATATATTCACAAAAAACGTATACCTGACAAGAAAACGCCTCGGCAGGGCCCTCGCAAAAGAGCATCCTGTCAAAGGCGCCGATTTCATAATGCCTATACCGGACTCAGGCATGTATGCCGCGCTGGGTTTTTCAGAAGAATCGAAGATACCCATTGAGATGGGTATGATACGAAACCACTACATAGGCCGGACCTTCATACAACCCTCGCAACACATAAGGGATTTTAATGTAAAGATAAAATTAAACCCTATTAAGAGCGTATTAAAAAATAAAAAAATAATCGTCGTAGAGGATTCAATCGTAAGGGGCACCACTTCAAAAATAAGAGTAAAAACTTTAAGGGAAGCCGGGGCGAAAGAGGTCCATATGCGGGTGAGTTGCCCGCCTATTATATCGCCCTGTTACTACGGAATTGATTTCCCGACGACAAAAGAATTAATCGCGCCCGGGCATTCTATAGAAGAGATACGAAAATTCATCGGCCTCGACAGTTTAAAATATCTAAGCCTGGGTGGTATGCTTAATTCGATGCTGCTGCCAAAAGAGGCCTTTTGCACAGCCTGCTTTACAAAGGATTATCCGGAAAAGATAAAGAGGGGCGCAATTCCTCCGGGATTAAAAAAATAATGGAAGATAGGCTGAGAGAGATACCGAAAGAAGTTATCGATACCTTTTTTAGGAAAGCTGCGGGGATACCTCAAAAAGAGAAACCGGAAGAGAAACCGAAAAACCATAAAAAAACCTTACTTTTTATACTCTTTCTTTCATCGCTGGTCCTTGTATTATCCACAATTATCATTATACTCTATATTATACCCTATAAGAAAAAAGTGCCGAAAACTGTTGCTCTAAACAGGTTTCATTATACAGACCCTGTTGTAAAAAATGGCCTTGTTAACCGGTTTAACACCATTGAGGCGCATTTTGACGGGGGCGCGAGTAGAAAGAGCGCTTTTTTAAAAAACAGTATAGAGTTAACAAACCCCGGCAATGAAGGCAGGGCATCGTTAATAATAAAATTCAGGGAATACCTGGACCTCGACGACAAAAATATCCTGATTCTGGCGCGGGCTAAATACGGCACAAAAAAAATCAACCTGATATTAAAGGATTCCCAAAACCGTCTTTATGAATATCCGGGCATACAATTTTCTTCGAATTGGAATCTGAAAAATATCTATTTAGATGAAGCCCGCGACATAGATTTAAAAAGAATTAAAGAGCTGGAGTTAGAGTTTGGCAGTTTAACTACCGGCAATAAGGAAAATTCAACGATATATCTGAAGGATATAACCGTAAGAGGAACGCTTGAATGAAAATTCTTGCTATAGCTAACCAAAAAGGCGGCTGCGGAAAAACAACAACCGCGACAAGCCTTTCTGCGGCACTCGCCCAAAGGGACAAAAAAACCCTACTTATAGACCTGGACCCCCAATCACACGCCTCCATCGCGTTTGGGATGCTGAAGGTCGAGCCGCTTAATTCAATATTCAGCCTATTTGTAAACGAAACAGATAAAGTAAAAAAAATAAGCGATATTGTAATAAATATAGAAAATCGTCTCGATCTCGTGCCGTCACATATAATATTGAGCACTATTGAACATGAATTAAAGGAGCGGGAAGACGGGCTTTTAATACTCGCGAAGGCTATTGGCCACGCTGAGTTAAAGTATGACTATGTAATTATAGACTGCCCTCCGAATTTAGGATTTCTTACATTCAATGCCTTGCGTGCCGCTAATGAAATCATCGTGCCTGTTGAAGCAAGTGTCTTTTCAATAATGGGCGTTGGCAGATTGATAAGCATGGTAGAGCTCATAAAGATAAAGTTGCATCATGCGCCACACACAAAAGGGCTGGTTACTATGCACGATGAATACTCTGAATTCTCAGAAAAAATGTTACGTAAAATCAAATATATATTTAAAGACAAGCTATTAAAAACGATTATTCCATATGATACTGCTTTGCGTCAGGCGCAGGAAAAGTTGAAGTCCATTTTCAAAGACAGCCCGCACTCCCGGGCGGCACACGATTACTTAGCTTTGGCTGACGAGCTTTTAGCCCTCGACAAAGAAGCATCGGCCGGAAACATCTACCAGGAAATGCGAAAAATGCTGCACGGGGTGTATGGCAATATATATTCGAAAGAAAGAGTTTTTCGCCTTTACGCCCCGAAGGCAAGCGACGTATACATTGTGGGCGATTTCAACAACTGGAAAATAGACGAATCCAGTAAATTAGAAAAAAACGTTGATGGGGACTGGGAGAAGTCCCTTTATCTATTGCCGGGACGATATAGATATAAGTTTGTTGCTGACGGGTTATGGCTCTGGGACCCCCAAAATTCCGAAAAAGAGCCGAATCCCTACGGCGATTTCGATTCGGTATTCCAGATATAAATGAATTTATCCGCGAATTGGGTTTTCCTGTCACTGGCCTGCGCATTCTTCACGGCAACCCTGGCCGTCTTATCC
>JAUWBJ010000039.1 GCA_030605095.1 Candidatus Omnitrophota bacterium
ATAATAGGTATAGGTGTCATCCGGTAATGGATCTCCTGATGGGTCTTTACCGTCCCATATTCTTGAGATTGCCCCTGTGGTGAAGCCGGTGAATTCTTTAACTGTTGTATCAGAGGAGTTCTTTATTGTTATGGTGTAGTCACTCTCCCCTGTAACTCGAGCAGAGATTGTGGTTGTGTCTTTTAGGGTATCACCATTAGGTGAGAAGGGATCAGGTGAGTCAGAAACATTTCTCAGCCATAGAGTATAAACCTTAGCTTGAAGTTGATAAGCATTTGTGGAACTGGCATTACTTCCGCTATCAAAAACTCTTAAATAATAATCTCCGGCTGAAGGTAGTTCATATTGTAAATTAATACTCTGGCCACCTCCACCACTATATCTACTGGTGAGGTACCCCTGACCAGCATTATAAAGGTATAAATAGACATCAATATTAGAGGGGATGGTGGTTACATCCGCAATAAGTAACCCTTCTTCTGCGGCCGTAAATTTAAAGTAATCCTGGTCGCCGCGAGGAAAGATGGTTGGGTTAATGGTTTCGCCTAAGGTATAGTCTGCGGCATTAGCAAACTCATTGTTTGGCTCATAGGGATCGGGGTTGGCTGTAAAATTGGCCTGGAGCTGATATGGGGTTACGGAACTGGCATTATTTCCGCTATCAAAAACTCTTAAATAATAATCTCCGGCTGAAGGAAGTTCCGCCTGGAGATTTATAGACTGGCCATTTCCGCCACTATACTGGTTGGCAATTTGACCCTGCGCTGCATTATAAATATAGAGATAAGCATTGATATTGTCAGGAACGCTTGTTACAGATACATCTAATAGTCCACTGCTTGTCACATTAAATTTAAAGTAATCCTGGTCGCCGCGAGGAAAGATGGTTGGGTTGATGGTTTCGCCTAAGGTATAGTCTGCGGCATTAGCAAAGTCATCGTTTGGTTCATAGAGATCGGGGTTAGGTGTAAAGTTGACTTGAAGTTGATAAGGATCCGTAGAACTGGCATCATTTCCATTATCAAAAATCAGGATATAATAATCACCAGGCGAAGGGAGTTCCTTCTCCAAGTTGATACTGTTTCCATAACCGCCACTATACTGGTTGGCAATTTGACCCTGCGCCGCATCATAAAGATACATATAGGCATTTATATCAGAGGGGACATTAGTTAGAGCAAGGTATAACTTTCCTGATTGGGTTGTAGTTATCTTAAAATAATCGTTATCTGCATTTGGATTTATCGTCCCAGAAATAGAAGAATTTAAGTTTACAGGATTGGCCGAGTTAAAATCATTATTGGGTTCGGTTTCAGTGGGAGGCGGGCCTGTCACCGTAACCTTGACCAAGACTGAGTCTGACTGGGCAGCGAAGCATAGGCCGCTTAAGCCCAACATCAAACTTAAGAAACCAATTATAAAGAAAAACTTTTTTGCCATTTTACTGTTCTATTTCTTGTTCTTGCTCTCGCTCCTGCCTGATAGTAAATAATAGTTTACTCTTTAGCCCCACACCAATAGTCCGGCCCACTGTATGCGACCAGATAAAGACCTGGTATTTTTTGCCCAGATACTCCTCATCATCAGGAATAGAGATAATTACATCCGTCTTTGCCGCCTGATCCGGCTCAACCACAAATTCCCTCTGGCTAAGTTCTATCCATTCAATATCCGGAATAGGTTCAAAATCTTCTTCCAACTCGCCTTCTTGAGGAGCTAAAACCTCTATCTTTAAATTTACCTTTTGCTTGCTTGTATTACTTATAATCAAAGGCACCTTTGCTTCTTTTTCCATAGAGTAAGCTTTACCTATGGGTAAATCCTCTACCAACACCTCACCAAAGGTAGTACTCAGACCCCCGGCAAAGGCAAACTCGGCAAAGAAAAAGCTAAGCAAAATGCCTAAAAGAATTCTTTTCATCTTATAAGCAACTTGTCCCTTTAATTTTTTAGGTTTTAGGATGGAAGGCAGAACCCTCTTTTAGAGCCTTGCCTTCTCTTCCCTAAGGTTAAACAAAACCAAAATCAACTTACTTGAGCTGTAATCGTAACCGTAATGCTTTGCTGTGTAGTTACGCTGGTGGCTGTTGGCGCCTGGAATTGAAACCAGAGCTTCCTTACCTCATTATAAGGCACGCTTACTCCTGTCTGATCCCCTGCAAACTGGGAACTCGTGCAAACAACCGACGTAGTGGAAAGCGCATGATTTGTCTCATCCCAGGTTAATGTGCCGTCAGAATTAAAGGCTGCATTTAAAACATACACCTCCGCATCCGGGGCTGTCTGGGAAGCTGTCCAGTCTGTTGGGTCGATCAGATTCAACGAATAGGTCTCATCAATCCCGCTTCCGGTGTTGGTCACCGTAACCTCTGTGGTTGAAGCTGTAGTGCCACCCGTACTTACAGAAGCCAGAACAACTTCGGTTTCGGTAATGTCCACACTAATGGAAGACAGTATAGTCACCTTAACCGCAACCGAATCCGTCTGGTCAGCCTCGACACAAACTGCAAATCCCAAAAACAACAGCATTGTCAAAATCCCTGCTAAAAATTTCTTCATCTTTCTTCACCTCCTTCTTTTTTGACTTTCTTTGTTTCCATCTATATCAATGCCCATCGGGCAGATAAACCCCATTAGAGAAGACCCTCTAACGGGGTAAAAGATAATTAAGGCACCTGTGCATTTATAATTGCCTCAATATTCTGCTCACCGGTAACAGCAGTAGCACTGGGGGCTTTAAATTGCAGCCAAAGCACCCTTTTTTCATTAGGCACTACACTAACCCCTGTTTGGTCCCCGGCAAATTTGCTCGAAGTTGCCCTTACCGGCACAGTAGATAACGCATGGTTTGTCTCATTCCAAGTTATATTGCCTTTGTTTGCAGAAAAGGCAGTGTTCAGAATATAGATATCTTTACCAATCTCTGTCTGAGAGGCTGTCCAACCTTGAGGATTTACCAGGCATAGGGAATAAGTAGCAGTGGTCTGGCCATCGTTGGTAACGGTAATCTTATCAACCTCACTTATTGTAGTTATACTGTTTACATTTACCGCTCCTATTTGCCAAAAATCAGGTGATACAGAGACACTCAATACGGTTACAGTAGTTACTTCCTGCGAGTAACTACTTTCATTACCGGCATTATCGCAGGCGGTGATAACATAATAGTACAGGATACCGACTACAACTGTAGTATCTTGGTAACTTGTACCGGTGATAAGTTCGGTATTTATTTTTGTATAAGGGCCGCCGGAAGTTTCTGAGCGGTAAACATTATATCCGGCAACGTCAGGCTCAGCATTGGCTGACCAGTTTAAATCTACTATTGTATCGCCAAGTGTGGCAACCAATCCCGTAGGTGGGGCTGGCGGTGTAGTATCTAAGAAAATAGTGGTAGAGGCTGAAGCCGTGTTACCGGCAAGATCGGTTGCAATGACATTGATGTCATTCTCCCCTTCTGTAAGAGTTATTTCTGCTGAGTAAGTTTTTGCTATGTCGTCAATGGTGGCGGGTATGCCATTTATCTCTATTGTGCTGATAGCTTCTTCGAATATGTAAGCGCCGGTGATTATTTGTGTTGCTATGTTAGTCGGTGTTGTTACTGAATCTATTATTACTTGTGGTAGAACAGTGTCCAATATGATTTCTGTAGTTGCCGTACCACTGTTTCCTGCCGTATCTATAGCTACGACTGTGATGGTATTTGTTCCTTCGGATAGATTTATCTCTGTTGAATATGTATTAGTTGTTTCATCTATGGTTGTGGATATTCCATTTATTTCTATAGTGTCAATATACTCTTCAATATATGAGCCAGCGATAGTTTGTGTGGCTATGTTTGTGGGCGAAGTAACTGGGCCGATGATTATCTGAGGTGGGGTGTTATCGATTATTACTTTGATTTCTTGTGAGGCGCCAAATTTAAACTTGTGTTTCAGTTTAGGACCAAATTTGGTTAGGTACCCAAAAGCCTGTAAAGTATGTTCGCCATCTGTATATTGTGTGGTATCAAGAGAAAAAGAATAGCTGCCTTTTTTAAAAGGCCGTGAGAGCTCTGCTTTCTCATACAATTCACCATCTATGTAGAGTTCTAATATTTTTACTCCCCCTCTATAGTTTACCTCAACTGGAATCTGGCTTCTTAAATAAGCACCATCTTGAGGAGAGATAATATTCACCAGGGATTTTTTAGGTGGAGTGGCTGAATCTACTACTGTTACTTCACCGAATTTTGCTTCAGCGCGTATTTTATGAATCCTTGCACTAAATTCATAAGAATACGCTCCATCAGTCACTAGCTGCTTTTTAGATTTTTTACCATTCCAGATTTGAGTAACTTCGATTTCAGTATTGTTTTTGACTTTTTGGGTATGGGAAAAGGATCTTACTGGTTCTCCTTGGGCATCCTTGATAACCAGGGTCCAGATAAGGGGCAATTTTTTGGGTTTTTTAAAGTACTTCTCAAAACCAGAGATGGAAATTGTAGCGCTCAATTTTGTTTTATCATCAACGCCATCACCATTGGGTGAAAAAGGATCTGGGGAGTCTGATACGTTATTAATTACTAGGGTTGGGTCGAATAATCCTGTAACCGTTACATCTCCGGAGACAGAGGCAGCCTTTATTTTCTTTACCTTGGCATCTATTGTGTAGGCGTATGTTCCGTTGTCAACAAGTTTGCCTTTTCTGTCCCGACCATCCCAGGTTTGGGAGATTTCGATCTGGCTGTCATTTTTTATCTTTGTATGGCGAGAAAACTTTCTTACCAATTTTCCTTCAGAGTCCCTGATATTCAATTTCCAGGTAAGCTTCAATGGGCGGCGGGCCTTAAATCCTGAAGCGCTGATTGTGGCTGAGATTGTAGTTTCGTCTTCGATACCATCTTTATTAGGTGAGAAGGGGTCAGGAGAATCAGAGACATCTTTAATGGTCAAGATAGGAGCAGCATTGGCAAAGGAAGGAGCCAAAAAGATGAAGAGAAAAGATATAACTATTAAAGATATAAAGAGTTTTATCTTCATAGCACTTCTATTTATTATACTCCTACTATCAACGAAGGGTCAAGGAAAACAATCTGACAGTAGTGTCAAAAGAAAAAATCTCCCCCGTTGTAAAATGTTTTGGAGAATGTATTATTTTAGCACCTTATTTAAAATTTGTCAAGGAAAATTTGATAAATAATCAAAATCGTCACAGGAGGTTCCAATAGGCGTTTGTGTTTGTAAGTATCAGGTCGGATGTAGCGTGGACGAGTTCTTCCGGGGTAAGTTTTTCAATAGATTTACCCATCGATATTACGCTTGAAATTGCCTCCTGCCATTTGCAGGTATTGAGAAGCTTTTTAATCTTCATTATCTTTCTGTCCGGCAACTCAAGAACAAGATGTATCTTCTTTTTATTCTTCTTTTCGAGGATTACTATAACTCTCATGTCTAACCCCTCTTATCTAACTTTATCTTAACTCAATATCCGGAATATAGTCTATCATATTTTGCATTAGACGTGGTAACGATAACGTAACATAAGTGTAATAGCTATGTAAAACGAAACTTTAAAAAGGGGACGTTTCACTTTGCCCTATCTACTTACCAATAAAGTAGTTATGAGATGATATTTTCCAAATTGAAAAATATTTTAAAAAATAATGCAGCAAATTGGCATTTTTGTTGTCTTATTATATAGAGGAGTAGAAAAGAGGCACATAATGCCAAGAGGACCTAGAGCGATTTATAAGGATGCCATACTTAATGTAACATCGAGAGGCAATAATAAGCGAATTATTTTTCGAAAGAAAAAGGATTACAAATATTTTATACAGCTTCTGCTAAAATATAAATTTAAATATAAATTCAGAATATATCATTATTGCCTTATGCGAAACCATGTTCATATTCTATTAAAGGTCATCGACCCTATAGCGCTTTCCAAAGCTTTGCAAGGATTCCAATTGGCCTATTACCATTATTTCAGAAGAAAATATGGTTATGTAGGAAGATTTTGGCAAGGTAGATTTTATAGCAAAGTAGTAAAGGATGACAAATATTTATTAACAGCTGGATTTTATATAGAAAAAAATCCTGTTAAAACAGGTTTAGTTGAAGATCCAAGCAAATATAAATGGAGTAGTTATAACGTATACGCGTATGGAATAAAAGACCCATTAGTAGATTTAGACCCTTATTATCGAGGATTAGCTAACAATGACAGAGAAAGAGAGCGGGCTTACAGAGAGCTTATGTGTGGATATTTAAAAATGGAAAATGGCAGCTTGTAATCTATTGATATATAAAAGGTTATAACAAAGTGAAACGTCCCCTTTGTTTTATGTAAAATTTGCTATTCTAATTTACCGCCAGTATGTGGTATAATAACGGTATGTTCAAGAAAATCTTCTGGATAGTAGTACTTTTGAATTATTTCGCGATAAATTATTGTATCTTTAGCGGCTTTGGATTTGAAGATGTCTCGTTCCTATTCCAGGAACATCAACCCATAACATTTATTTCAGCGCTCCAGCTTGCGCTTACAAGTTTCGTGGCTTTATTTATTTATATTCTGGGAAGAATGATTTACAAAAAAGATTCGGGGCATTTGAAGCTGATAAGAATTTGGGCTATAAGCGCGGCTGTATTTGCTTTCGCGGTTATAGATGAATATTTTATGTTGCACGAAGGCATGGACGGAAATATAGCTACCGCATTCTTCGGAATTACCGAGAATCCGCATCTGGACGGGCTTACGTTGAGTCTCTACGGGGTAGTAGCGCTATTTCTATTTTTCAGGTTCAAAGAGGAGCTCTTAAAATATAAAGACGCGCTTTTATTATTTGTAATAGGTGGTTTTTTCTTTCTCGTGTCAATAACCCTTGATATTAAATCAACCGAGCAGTTTCGTATTATCCTGGAAGAATCTGCGAAGATTATCGCAATCGGGTTTTTGTTTTTAGGGCATGTGTCGATTCTGATTGAGCATTTAAGAAAGGTTGATCAGGGCCTTTCTCGCTGAAATACAAATCGCATCATAACTATCTTTTGCGCCCATCTGGAGGCCTTCTTTTTCGAGCTTTCCGACATCCAGCGGTTTTCCGAACTTTACCTTTATCGGATGGCGTTTCGGAAATTTAGCTGTCCTCGGCCACGCCTCGAATGTCCCTTTTAGAAAGACGGGCACGAGTGTCGCGTTCGATTCCTTCGCCAGAATGCCGAATCCCTTCTTAAACTCCCCTATCCTTCCGTCCAGCGTGCGCAGGCCCTCAGGAAAGAGGCACAGGCTTTTCCCGTTCCTTAATACATAGAAGCTACTCCGCAGAGCCTCCAGGAAATGCGAAGAAAAATCGAGGGGAATAATCCTCCCTATCTTTATAAGGTTGCGGATAATAGGCACGCTAAAATACGGCCTGAAGCCGACGAAAAAAAGCTCCAATCTCGGAAATCTGGGCAAAGACGCGGCCATAAGCAACCCGTCGAAGTAGCTTGTATGATTTATGTATAATATGTAAGAGCCGCTTTTCGGAAAATTTTCTTTTCCTTCCACTTTCAGGCTATAAAAGAGTTTAAAAATTATCCAGTGCCAACATGTAAAAATAAAACAGCTCAGCCATGTCACGAAACCCGGATGTAAATCAATCTTCTTCAGACTCTCCTCTTTAGGGCGGACATCAAGAACCCTCTTCCAATAATTAGAGTCAAAAACTATCTCTTTTTCCTCGGCCGACAGCTCTTCCGCACCTTTTGCCAGGAGCGATTCCATGCCGAGAATCAAATCCTTTACGGTAAATGCCTGGCCGATAATCTCATCCTTTATCTCTACATTAAAGAGTTTTTCAAGGCCTAAGGCAAGGTCAATCCTGCCTAAAGAATCTATGCCAAGGTCAATCTCCAGAGAATTAGGCGGAACTACTGCCCCTTTTGTTTTGGTTTGTTTCTTGAGATAATCTATTATTTTTTTACCGCAATAGGATTCCGCGAGTTTTTTGTCTTCGGTTGATAATTCCTTAACGCTCGGCGCATATTCCTCTTTGATTATCCTGGGCGTATAGATTTCCTTGACAGCAAATCTTTTAATCTTGCCTAAAAGCGTGTGCGGAAGCTCATCGAGCGTTATAGAAAAACCCATAAGCCTTTTAGAGGGGGGTAATGTTTTTGACACATTATCGAATCTTTCTTTAATCACGTTCCTCAAGTTTACCTCGCTGTATTTTCTAAAAAATTCAAGGTCTGGCACGCAAACCGCCCAGAGGACGTGTGTTTCTTTTGTTTCTTTTTTAGCAGGGACTTCAAACACGCAGATTTGTTTAAGGGGGGCTTCTTTGGAATATGCTTCTTCTATCTCTTCAGGATTTATATTTAAGCCCGAACTCAATACAATTACATCTTTCGACCTGCCCGTTAAGAAGAGATACCCGTCTCTGTCAACATAGCCAAGGTCGCCCGTGTGAAACCATCCGTCTTTTATAACCTCAGCGGTCAAATCATCCCTTTTGTAATATCCCTCCATAATATTAGGCCCGCGGGCAATAACCTCACCTATGCCTTGCTCGTCCTTATCGAGGATTTTTAACTCTACATCGGGTACGGGTAATCCTACCGAGCCAATCTTCGGCTTTTTCAAAGGGTTAAATGTCAAAACCGGGGATGTCTCCGTAAGCCCGTAACCCTCCAGTATCGTAAATCCGAATTTAAATAAATCCCTCTCGATGTTTTCGTCAAGTTTCGCGCCGCCGGACGCAAACAAGCGCATTGACTTGCCGAATTTCCTGTGAAGGCCGTAAAATAGATAGCGCGTCAAATTCACCCCGGTCTTATTCCTTACCTTAAAATATAAAAATCCGATTATAATCTTAAATAAAAGATTAAAAGGAAAAGGTATTTTCCCAAACTTTTCTATAATCTTTTGATGGAATGAATAAAAAATCTGGGGCACGGCAACAAAAACAGTAGGATTTACCTCTCTCATAGCCTCTAAAAGGGCCTCTCCCCTCATAGTGCCGGGATATACAATTTTACCGCCGTAGAGTAGCGGAAGAAGCATTGTCACTGTCAAAGGATATGCATGATGCAGGGGAAGGACTGAAATAACGCTATCCTTCTCGGTAATAAGGTTCACCCTGTATACAGAATCGCAGTTGGATAGGAGATTCTTGTGCGAAAGCATAACGCCTTTTGGCTCGTCAGTGGTGCCCGATGTGTATAAAATGCACGCTAAGTTATGCTCGCCGGTTTCTGCTTTTTTAGTTTGACTTGGGTGTTTTTTTAATGCTTCTTTAAACGCATCAGAATCTACTGAAATAACCTTTTTTATAAACGGGAGTTTTTCTGCAAGATTTTCCTCTTTTAGAAGGAATGAATCGGCGCCTACAAAAGCTATTTTGCACCGGGAATTTATCAGGATATTCTCTATCTCTTTTTGGGCTGCTTCCGGATTAATCGGGATAGAAACCGCGGCTAAAGACAGAGCGGAGAAAAAGATTACAGGCCACTCCGGCCTATTCTCCAGCAAGATTGCGACTTTTTCGTCTTTTTCGATGTTTTGCTCTGATAAAAACGCGGATAATGCTTTTATATTGCTCTTGAGCTCGCCATAAGAAATCTCTGTCCATCCGCCTTCGCTGGTTTTATATTGAATCGCGATTTTGTGAGAATATTTTATCGCGGTATCTTCAAATTTCTCAATTAAATTCCGTGCCATATTTGTTATTATTATATCACATTTTTTGCCTTCTCACTTTAATTTTCGAAAATTATCTGGTATACTCTAATATAGAAATCGGAGAAGGGGGAGTTATGCAAAAATCGCCGGAAGAAAAGAGGCGCCATAAGAGAATCGAACGGCCTTGCATCATAAGATTCGGGCAGATAAAACCCAGGATTTTGCCTGTAGAATGGGACGTTACTACTGTAAGAGACATGAGTAAAACCGGCTTGCTTTTTTATTCTTCGCATTATTTCGAGCTCGGCTCCGAGCTCGAAATAAAATTGAAAACGCCCCTTCGTATGAAAGAGAGCACTTTCTGGGCTACCGTCGTCCGGTGCAAGCCAACGCCGGAAATAAAAGGTAGCTATGAAATAGCGGTTACTGTGAGCAGAATAGATGAGGCAACGAGGGCAGCTTTTGACGAAACAATAGAATATTTTATACGTAAGAACTGAAGGCGAGTTCGTAATCCGCGTAAATATCCGATATAAGGGTTACTCGTATCTTTATTGATTGTATCGGTAATATAATCTTGAGTTTCGTCATATCTTTTCTGGTCTTTAAGTAATACTGCTTTATAAAATCCTGCCTTACGTATAAGCGGTAAATCTCCGGAACTTGCGACAATCTCATCATATAATCTTCCGCTTTTTTCGTAATAACCGAGTAGGTGCAGTGTGCGGGCTTTGAGCATCTTGAATTCATAAATGTTCTTTATGCCGGGGGCGATTTGGTTAAGATATCTATTACTTATAATGCTTGCTACAGGCCTTATTAATCGCAATGGGACAAACTTCAAAAAATCAACCTTTACCCCCTTCTTTGTTGTCACATATATCGGCGGATTGGAATATATCGCCAGATACTGAGGGTCAGCCCATCGCTTTTCAAATTCTGCCATTGATTTAACCTTTTTATTATCCCGGATTATATTTAAATTCTTTCTAATGTCAGATTGGCTGGCAAGCTCGCCGTCTTTATTTATAAGATCCAGCTTATACTGTGGATCAACGATTACCCATCTCCCATCCGGTGCCAGCGCTTCAGCTATCGAATGCGGTGAGGAACCCGATTCCAGCCTGAGGAACAAAAGTCTTGATGTTATACCTATGCTACGAGCCAGTTGCATAAATACCCTGGCACCTTGATCGCACCAGCCGATACCGGATGTCAATTTTTCAATGGCCAAGGTGTCTAACCTGTTATGATAGCCATGGATAGGCTGCACGTTTTCATTGACAAAATCCCTGATAGCGACTACCCTCTCCTTAAAGTTATCTCTATTATCGGTGAGGCTCCGCGTAATATAATAACACATAATCTTATTGTATCTTTTTTCCGTGATGTTGAAAAAAAATAGATAATAGGCCGCACCGGCTAAAAAGACAACTAATACTATAGAGAAAATAAGTAACAAATTCCTTTTCATTTTACCTCCGCGTAGATACGGCAAATATAATCAAGCTCGCTACCTTAAGCATAACCACTACCATACATGTTCCAAAAAGTCCTAAGAGGGGTAAAAGTATTACACCGCCGATAATACCGCCGAGCCAGCCGCCGGTGAGGTCAGCACCGTAAAGGAGACCTGCCGTACCGCTCAAATCAGGCGCTCCTCGTTTTGCGTTAAGAGCTAAATATATCTTGTTAGCCAATGGAAACTGCGCGCCTATGAGAAAACCGGAAAAGAAAGAGAGGGCTAAAAAGGTTAAAGGGTGAAGAATGAGAAGTAATGCCGGGAGCGTTGCGGAAAAAAGAATGATGAATATTTCGAGCTTTATAAATATGCCAGACTCATTTTTAATCCGCCCTAAGAGTGAAGTCATCCTCAAGCTTCCTGCCGCTATTCCAACCATGAGCGCTGTCACCAAGAGCCCTATCCAGTGAAAAACATATCCATAGAGCGCCTGAAAGGCAAAGATGAGGGCCAGACTAAATATCATTCCGGCAAAACCGGTAGCAGTTATGCATAAGGTGATGCTTGAGCTAAACAGCCTTCTGATTTTAGAGCCGAGGAACAAAAAAACTAACGTAAATAAGGCAATTGGGATAATAAATAATTGCAGGCTTATTTTCTCAAATACTTTAAACATCTTTTGCATGCGAGGAGAAAAGATGGCGTTCCAGTAAGAGAGGCTATAGAATAATCCTCTCGGCAGGAAATCTCGATTAATCTTTCGAGTCCCGCCTTCAATAGACCGCAAAAACCAATCAAGCCGTCTTGGGGACAACCTGTACTCAATATGAGCGGCCGTGAGGAGACTGACTTTAAGTTTTCTCATGTCTAGCCTCTCTGTAAGCTTGACATGGTCAACTAAAGTTACTTCCCGGGATGTCGAGGCCAAAAAGAGATTAAAGTCTCCCGGTATTATCCGCACATAAGGATAGGCCTCCTTAAGAGTATTAATAATACAGGCATTGAGATTCCGTAGTTCCTCACCCAGATAAGTCAGGGAACCAGGTAAACTGATTATCAATATTCCTCCTTTCTTCAGTTTCTTTTTAGCCAAAGCGAAGAATTCTTTTGTGAAGAGCCTGTTTACCTGAAGGTCCGAAGGATTCGATAATCCGACTAAAATCAAATCGTATTTGCGGGGGGTGGTTTTTACAAATAACCTGCCGTCGACGTATTTGATGTT
>JAUWBJ010000008.1 GCA_030605095.1 Candidatus Omnitrophota bacterium
CTCTTCTGCAATTTTCTTCCAGCCTTCTACGGCAACCCTACTGGCTCTTACGTCAACAGAAAAAATTATTCTCTCTCCGAATCTCTTCAGCAAAGTTCTGCAAAGCACCTCGTCCTTTACTCCGCTTGTCCCGAGAATGACAAAACGCGCTCCTATGTTAAAAGCCGTGCCTATATGCTCCTTCTCCCTTAAACCGCCCCCGAGCTGTACGGGAATCCTGATATTTCTAATGATTTCGTTGATAACATCTGTGTTTACGGGTTTGCCCAATCGCGCGCCCTCAAGGTCAACAATGTGAAGTAATCGCGCTCCGAGCGCCTCCCATTTCTTCGCGACTAAAACAGGGTTCTCCGAATACACCTTTACTCTACCAAACTCTCCCCGCTCAAGCCTGACTACCTTCTTATCCATTATGTCAATAGCAGGTATTATCTCCATTTTTCTCCTTCTTATAGCTTCCTCTTTCGCCAAATTGCTTTCGCGTTTGGCTTCGGAGGATCTTAGAGTTTAATAAAATTCTTTAGTAGCTTAAGCCCCAACTCCTGGCTTTTCTCCGGGTGAAACTGGACAGCGTATATGTTGTCTTTATGTAACATAGACGCGAAATTTACGCCGTAATCTGTCGTAGCTGCCACGACGCTTTTATCGTCCGGTTCGGCATAATAAGAGTGGTCAAAATAAAAGTATGAGCCGTCTTTGATACCGGCTGTAAGCTTTAAGTTGTAAGCTTTAAGCTTTATGCTATTCCAACCTATATGCGGCACCTTAACGCCGTCTTCTTTTCGAAAGCGTTTAACCTTTCCCTTAAATATACCAAGCCCCAGGGCATTTCCTTCTTCACTTGCCTCAAATAGAATCTGAAGCCCAAGGCATATGCCAAGATAGGCCTTTCCCGAAGAAAGGAACTTTGTTAAAGGTCCAAGGAGCCCTCTCTTTTTTAGACCCAAAATAGCATCCTTGAAGGCGCCCACGCCCGGTAAAACAAGCTTGTCTGCCTTTTCAATATCCGACGGCGACTCGCTAATTTTTACGTTTGCGCCTAAAAAATTCAGCGCGTTATATACGCTCGCCAAATTTCCCATACCATAGTCTGCAATCACAACAGGCATATCAAAGAACGCCCTTTGTTGACGGGATTTCTTTTCGCCTTGGGTCAATCTGGGTTGCCTCATCAAGCGCTTTACCCAAAGATTTAAAAACCGATTCTAAAACATGGTGCGTATCGCGGCCCTGTAATATCTCTATGTGTAAGTTGATGTTTAGATTCTTTGCGAAACTGTCTAAAAAATCTCTGGCGTTATTTATGTCATAATTTATTTTCTCTCTTGACTCAGGTGGTATAGCAAAACGAAATTCAAAAGCATATCGGTTGCTTATATCCACACTAACTTTTGCCCTTGCCTGGTCCATAGGAACTTCTGCGTCGCCAAATCGTTTAATACCCTTGCAATCACCAAGCGCCTGCTTGAATGCATTACCAAGGCAAATTCCTAAATCCTCGTTTGTGTGGTGCATGTCAATGTTCAAATCTCCCTTTGCGCTTATTTCCAGGTCAAAAAGCCCGTGATAAGCAAATAGGTCAAGCATGTGGTCCAGAAAGCTTATCCCTGTTGAAATCTTATTTTTTCCTTTGCCGTCAACATTCAGCGTTACGCTAATTTGCGTCTCTTTTGTCTTTCTGCTTATTTTCGCTTCTCTCTTCTTCATTCTTGTCTCCTATCTTATTACGTCATTGCGAGGGCGCGAAGCGCCCGAAGCAATCCCTTTCGTTGAGATCCCTCGGCGCCTTCGGCGCCTCGGGATGAAATTCGGCCATACAACTTATGTCGGCCTACGGCCTCCATAAGTTGTGGCCTCATTTTACTTAAACCTTGCGTTCACCGAATCCATGTGTTTAGGAAGGCCTTCTATTATCGTAAGTTTCTCGATTGCGTCACGAACTTCCTCCAATGCCTTTTTCGTATAAGAAATAATGTGGGAACTTTTTACAAAATCTTTTATGCCGAGCCCTGAGAAGAATCTCGCTGTCCCGCCTGTAGGTAAAACGTGGCTGGGCCCCGCGACGTAATCGCCGACTGTAACCGGCGTGTACGGCCCGATGAAAATAGCGCCTGCGTTCTTAATCTTTTTCAATACATTTCTGGGATTTTTAACCATAATCTGCAGGTGTTCGGGCGCCAAAAGGTTTGTAATCTCGACGGCCTCATCCATATTTTTAGTCAAAACAACGAATCCCTTTTCTATCTCCCTCTTTACTGCCTTGACAAGCCTTTTTGAAGGCGTTACGAGAACTGCCACACCCCTCATGTGTTCGGCCTGCGCTAAGAGGTCGGCCTTTACATACTGCACGTCGGCGTACCTATTGGCTAAGATAACAACCTCGCTTGGGCCGGCAAGCATATCGATATCGCAATATCCGAATACCTGGCGCTTTGCTTCCGTAACATAGATGTTGCCCGGCCCCACAATCTTATCTACCTTGGGTATTGTCTTTGTCCCGAATGCGAGCGCCCCGATAGCCTGCGCCCCGCCTACCTTGTAAATCTCATCGACCTTAAGGAGGTTAGCCATAACCAGAATATAGGGATCTATGGAGCCGAATTTATTGGGCGGTGAACAAAGAACAACCCTCCTGACCCCCGCTATCTTGGCGGGAAGAACAGTCATATATACGCTGGAGACAAGCGGAACTGTGCCGCTGGGCACATACACGCCGACATTGTCTATAGGTGTAACCTTCTCTCCCAGTATAACACCGTCTTTATCCTTAGTCCTCCAGGACTTTTTTATCTGTTTTTTATAGAACCTGTTTATATTGTCTGTAACCATGTTGAGCGTCGTTACAATCTCCGGTTTGATATCCTGGTATGCGCCTGAGGCTTCGCTTTCCGTTACCCTTATGTCCTTCGGTTTCATCTTAACCTTATCGAACTTCCTGGTATAGCGGACGACGGCGTCATCGCCATAGAGCCTGACATTATCCAGAATCTTCTTCACGCTCTCCGCGACCCTCTTATTAAAATGTGAGTTGCGGGTAATCAGTTTTCTAAAATTTGCGCTGTCAATCTTTACAAGTTTCATTTGGATACTCCTTCGATAATGTCCGTCGCTATGTTTTCCGCTATTTTAAATACCTTACTCAATTTTGAAGGCTCTTTGCCGCCGGCCTGGGCAAAATCTAGCCTGCCCCCGCCGGATCCCCCGACTATCTTCGCCATCGGTTTTATCATATCGGAAGCGTTAGCGCCTTTTGAAACTAAATCTTCGCTCAAGCCCAACACAAGATTCGCCCTGCCTTTGTCTTTACTTCCGAGCATAATAAAAGAGCTTTTCTCTTTTTCTTTTATCCTGTCTGCCAAACTACGTAAAATTCCTAAATCCGCATTTTTCACTTCTTCAATAATAACTTTTACGCCTTTTATATCCTTTGCTTTTTTAATTATAAGGCCTATATTCTCTTCCGCTATCTTAAGTTTCTGTTTTAGCGCATGCTTTTCTTTTTCTTTTCTTTTATGCGATTTTTCAGTTTCTCTTTTTTTCTTTTCGTTATCCTCCATCCACTTTCGGGCTCTGCCGGCTGTATAAGCTTCTATCCTTCTCACGCCGGATGCGACAGAACTCTCGCCTCTAATCTTAAAAAGCCCTATATCTTTTGTATTGTCCACGTGTGTTCCGCCGCATACCTCTTTTGAAAAATCGCCTGCGGAAACGACCGTAACTTTGTCGGCGTATTTCTCGCCGAAAAGAGCAATGGCTCCTTCTTTTCGAGCCTCGTCAAGCGGTTTCTCTACTTTTTTGATGTTAACGCCTCTTTTTATATAATCATTTACAATTGCTTCCACTTTTTCAATTTCTCTCTCTGTCATCTTCTTCATATGCGTGAAATCAAACCTGAGCCTGTCCTCAACTACCAGGGACCCTGCCTGGTGAACGTGTTCTCCCAAGACCTTGCGCAAAGCGCTCTGCAAAAGATGGGTCGCGGTGTGATTTTTTGCTATATTCTTTACTTTTTCCGGCGCATCTTTTTTAGAAATGCCGGGACCAAAAATACTATCTGCTATTTTGCTCTTTTTTCTCGAAAGAGCTTTTCGTTTTTCCATCAATTCATTGAATTCGGCAATATCAAGCTTTATTTTTCTTTTTCCTGCCTCGTTCTCGATAACCTCCAATGGAAGGCCATAAGTATCTACAAGCTTGAATATCTTTTCTCCGCCTAACACATTACCCTTTGCGGACTTAAGGCCTTCTGTCAAATTCGGCATTGCCATCGAAAGCGTATGCCTGAATCTCTCTTCCTCTTCTTTTACGATAAGGGAAATCCCTTCTCTCTTCTGTAGTAGTTCAGGGTAAGTATCCTTCATAATCTCTACAACCTTCGGTACTATATTGTATAAAAAAGGTTTCTCGGCTTTGACGAAGAGATAAGCCCGCCTTATAAGTTTCCTAATAACATATCCGCGCTCTTCGTTTGAAGGCGCTACGCCGCCCGCTATGGCAAATGTTACTGCCCGTATGTGGTCGGCTATCGTGTTTAAGCTTTTAGTTTTAAGCTTTGAGCTATACTTTTTAAGTTCCTCGATAATCGGCGCAAAAAGGTCTGTCTCGAAATTTGTCTTAACCCCTTGCATAACGGCTGTAACCCTTTCAAGCCCCATCCCTGTGTCTATATTTTTATTCGGAAGGGGATCGAGTCTCCCGCCTTCTTTCCTGTCGAATTGCGTGAAGACCAGATTCCATACCTCGACAAGGTTATTATTGCCTCCGTCGTAAAAAATCTCAGAGCAGGGACCGCAGGGGCCGTTCGGCCCGGCTTTCGGGGCATTGCTCGGCCAGAAGTTCTCTTTGGCGCCGAATTTCATAATCTTTTTCTCCGGCACCTTTATCAAATTCCGCCAGATCTCGTAGGATTCTTTGTCATCCTCGTAAACCGACACCAGAAGTTTCTCCTCTTTTATGCCCAATACCTTTGTCATAAACTCCCATGCCCACAGAATTGCTTCCTTTTTAAAATAATCTCCGAATGAGAAATTTCCCAGCATTTCAAAGAACGTGTGATGAGAGGGCGTTTCTCCTACCTTATCCAGGTCCGCGGTGCGCAAACACTTTTGAGAGGAAGCTGCCCTTTTATACGTAACATTGTGCCCGAGAAACTGTTCCTTAAACTGATTCATGCCCGCGCTTGTAAATAGTATGGTCGGGTCTGTCCCGCGAACCAAAGAGTCGCTTGGCACAATCTCGTGCCCTTTAGATTTAAAAAACTCTAAAAATTTCTTTCTTATCTCTTTACTTAACACCGAAAGTTTCCTTTACCGTATCTTCAATAACATCAAAATCAAAACCCCTTCTTGCCAGAAAATCAAAAAGTTTCTTTCTCGCCTTTTCTTTCGGCAATTTCTTCAAGCTTTCTAATCTCTGCCCTGCCAGAGTCCGGGCAAGAGAACCTTCCCCGCTTTCCTTCTCCGATAGAACCTTTTCGATAATGGATGCCGATATCCCCTTCATCCTCAATTCCTTCCGAAGCAGCATATCGCCCTTCGGATTTGTGCGCATCCTGGATTCAACCCAGAGCCTCGCAAACTTAAAATCATCTATTATATTCTTCTCTTTCAAAAGAGAAATAACGTCGTGGACAGTGGCGCTGCCAAAGCCTTTTCTAAATAATCTGTCCCTTAATTCCTTTTCGCTCCTTGGCCTGATACTAAAAAGGCGATAGGCGTAGGAGACGGCTTTATCGGCATTATTCTTTCTCATCTTCCTTAACGGTATAATAGCCCCTGTTGGTCCTCACGAGCGCCAGGCCCTTTGCTTCTCCGGTAATCTTTTTATAATCCGCGAGGTTCCGAATCTTTGTTTTATTAATTTCCCTTAAAACATCGCCTTTTCTTAAACCTGCCGCATAGCCGGCTCCCGAAGGATCGAGTTCAACAATCACAACCCCCTCCTTGTCCTTCAGATTCAAATCCTCCGCGATTTCATCCGTAATGTCGATAACTTTTATACCGCGCCATTTTTTAGCCTCTTCGGGAACCTTAAATTCTTTTCCTTCCGCTAATTCAATCCTTGAGGGCCTTTTTCCGATTTTCACATCTATCGTCATTTTAACCCTGTCGCGGATAATGCCTACGGCCGCTATCTCGCCGACCTTTTTGCTGCTGACTTCTCTCAAAAGGCCGTGAACCGCAGCAATCTCTTTGCCGTCAAATGTTTTTATAATATCTCCTGCTTTCAAGCCGCCTTTTTCAGCGGGGCTACCCGGCACTATCTCCGAAATCAAAGCGCCCTTTTTGTCCGGCAAATTGAAATACTCGGCCATATCAGGCGTTATTTCCTGCACGCTGACGCCGAGCCAGCCGTAGGTAATCTCTTTTCCCTTTATTAAATCGCCGAGAATACCTTTCGCGTCATTTATGGGAATAGCAAATCCTACACCCTGATATCCGCCGGTTGTGGAAAATATAACGACATTTATGCCGATCACCCTTCCGCTTAAATCGCAAAGTGGCCCTCCTGAGTTGCCGGGGTTTATAGCCGCGTCTGTCTGTATCATGTCAAGATAACCCCTTTCCCCTCCGGGGGCTGGTATTTGCCTGTGTAGAGCGCTGACTACGCCGACTGTAACAGTGGGCTTTGGACTTTTGAGCACATGGCCGAAAGGATTGCCGAGCGCGACAACCCATTCACCCACTTGAATCAGGTTTGAATCCCCGAGCTCAACAGTCGGGAGATTCTTCGCCTTTATCTTAACAACGGCAAGGTCGCTTCTCGGGTCGGCGCCTTTCACGGTGCCTACAAAACTTCTTCCGTCCGGAAGGGTTATATTAATCTTATCGGCGCCCTCCACCACATGGTGATTAGTCAATATGTGTCCTTCTTCATCGATGATAACACCGCTGCCCAGGCCCCTTTGTTTAAATTCCCTTTCTGGTAGCTGGCCGAAGAAATCCTCGAAAAATTTCTCGAAAGGGTCTTCCTCCCCGCCGAATGGGCTGCCAAAACGCCTGAAACGAAAGGTAGGCCTACGAAATCCTACCTTGTGAGTCCTCTCGGTAGATATGGCGACAACCGCCTTTCCTGCTTTATCGGCTACCTTTATAAAAGCGTTCTGAATGTCAAATTCGCCTCTTACATCCTTGACCTTTACAACACCTGTAACGGTTGGCTTGGACTCTTTCTCTCGGAATATATCTGGCTTGTTGTAGACAACTATTCCGACGATCAAGCCAAGCGTTATTGCTAAAACAATTGAATAAAAAACAGCCCTTTTCATCGTAACTCCTTATTTTTCCTTAACGCAGATTCTCGCAAATCTAACGTCGATTCACACAGATATCCCTGCCATTACCTCTTTCTCTATCTTATCCAAAACTCGAGGGTTTTCCTTCAGAAACAGCCTCGCATTCTCCTTACCCTGGCCCAACTTCTCTTCACCATATGCGTACCACGTTCCGACTTTTTTGATAATGCCGCGGCCTTCAGCAACATCCAGTATATTCGCCGACTTTGAGATTCCCTCATCGTACATTATGTCGAACTCGGCCTTCCGGAAAGGAGCCGCTACCTTGTTCTTTACGACACTTGCGCGAACCCTGTTTCCCACAACTTCGTCGCCTTTTTTCAAAGAGGCTATTCTCCTAAGGTCGATTCTGACCGAGGCATAAAATTTAAGGGCCCTGCCGCCCGGTGTGGTCTCGGGATTGCCCCACATAACACCGATTTTCATGCGTATCTGATTAATGAAGATAACGCATGTCTTCGATTTCGATATAGCGCCTGAGAGCTTCCTCAAGGCCTGGCTCATTAATCGCGCCTGCAGGCCCATAAACGACTGTCCCATCTCGCCTTCTATTTCTTTCTGCGGCGTAAGCGCTGCTACAGAGTCTATTACGATTACGTCAACAGCCGTACTTCTAACCAGTGTCTCCGCAATCTCCAGCGCCTGTTCGCCTGTATCCGGCTGGGAAATTAGGAGGTCATCAAGATTTACGCCTATCTTTTTTGCATAGCCAGCGTCAAATGCGTGCTCTGCGTCTATAAAAGCGGCTTGCCCGCCTGCCTTCTGGGCATTAGCGATTATGTTCAATGAAAGGGTGGTTTTTCCGCTTGCCTCAGGGCCGAATATCTCTATCACCCTGCCGCGCGGCACCCCGCCGACACCAAGCGCGATATCTAACGCAATTGAACCTGTCGTAATAGCCGGCACATCTACCTTAAAATCCTGGCCTAATTTCATAATCGAACCCTTTCCGTATTGCTTCTCAATCTGACTAAGAGCATGTTCCAGCGCTTTCGTCTTTTCTGTATCGACTTTTGCTTTTTCTTCCGCCCTTCGACTTCGCTCAGGACTCCCTTCGGTCGCCTTCTTCTTTGTTATTGACATAACTACCGCCTCCTTTTAGCCTTAAAAAAGACTATTTATAGTTAAATTACCATAAGATAAGGCATATATTATACCCATCTCACCCCCTTTTTGTAAAGCTTTTTTCTATTTAAGCCAAAATAGAAATGTCCTATTTAACTTCTGTCCGGCTTACGCGGCCGGACAGGTTATTTAATGCCTTCATATATATAGACAACGAAAATGAGATTTTGCTGCATTATTTTTTAAAATTTTTTTCATAAAATCCTCACTTGAATTATTCCAGTTTTAAGTTATAATAGCTTTATGCGGGCGGAAATCATTTCGGTAGGAACGGAACTCCTTCTGGGGCATATCGTAAATACAAATGCTGCCTACTTATCGAAAAAGTTGGCGCTCCTCGGTATAGACCTATACTACCAGACTACGATAGGCGATAATCCCGCCAGGCTCGTTTCCGCGTTAAAACAAGCGTTTTCGCGCTCTGACATCGTATTTACGACAGGTGGTTTAGGCCCGACCGTCGATGATATTACGCTTTCCTCTATATGCAGCGCTACTTTCAAAGAGTTCACTTTTAATAAAAAAATAGAAAAATGCATTGCGCGACACTTCAGAAAAAGAGGGCTAAAAAAAATGCCAAGGGACGCCGCGCGGCAGGCATACATTCCCCGCGGGGCATGCTGGTTCGAGAATAATGTAGGCACGGCTCCCGGCACCTTAATCGAGCACGGAGAAAAAATAATATTCGCCCTTCCCGGCCCGCCAAGAGAATTAATCCCTATATTTGAAAAGAATGTTATTCCTTATCTAAAAAAGAAGGGACTGACCGGAAAGTGGATTATAAAAACAAAAACGATAAAAATCGTGGGGCTTGTTGAGGCAGAGGTAAATAAAATTGTTAAGGACCTTCTTTCTGCCGGGCCCGCGACAACGCTTGGAATATACGTTCACCTGGGCGAGGTTGACTTGAAGATTACCTCAAAAGCAAAAGACGGAAAAGCCGTTGAACGTGAAATAAAAAAACTGGAAAAAGAAATAAGAAAAAGGCTGGGTAAATATATATACGGCGTGGATAGCGAATCCCTGGAATATGTCGTCGGAAAAATGCTTGCAGGGAAGCGACCGAAGGGAGTCCCGAGCACCGCAATAAAAAATATAGGCCGCGAGGGGAAAAAAACACTTGCGATTGCGGAATCATGCACAGGTGGCCTTATAGCGAACAGGATAACAAATGTAAGCGGAAGCTCTAAATACTTCAAAATGGGTATTGTGGCATATTCGAACGAAGCGAAAGTCAATCTACTCGGTGTCTCAAAAGGTAAAATCAAAAAATACGGCGCGGTATCGAAACAAGTTGCGCTTGATATGGCAAAAGGCGTAAAGAGATTATCGAAAGCGGATGTTGGCTTAGGCATAACAGGAATTGCCGGCCCAAAAGGCGCAACGGGGAAAAAACCGATAGGCCTTGTATATATCGCCGTAGCAGGCGACAAAATAAAAACAGTAAAAAAATGCCTTTTTATAGGAAGCCGGGAGGAAATAAAACTCCAGGCCTCAACCGCCGCACTTGATTTGTTAAGAAAAATAGGGACTGTCCCCGAAGGGGACTGTCCCTATTTTTCCAATAGTTAACATGCGCACGTTTATCGCTTTAGAACTGTCAAAAGAAGTAAAAGAAGAACTCTCGCGCCTACAAGAAGAGCTTAAGAAGATAGATGTAGACGTAAAGTGGCTCAAACCTGACAATATACATCTGACACTAAAATTCCTGGGAAATGTGGAAGAGGCAAAAATCGCGGAGATTAAAAAACTTCTCGATAATATCTCATCCCAAGAAAAGCCGTTCGAGACAAGTCTCTTCAAACTCGGCGCTTTTCCTAACTTAAATTACCCCCGCGTCATATGGGTAGGGATAGACAAGGGCTGTTCCGAAATAGAGAAAATTGCCGGCTTGGTAGAAACCGAATTAGAAAAAATAAACTTTTCCAGGGAAAAAAGGCCTTTCAGCGCACACCTCACACTCGGAAGAGTAAAATCAGGAAGAAATAAAGCGGGGTTAAAAGAAAAAGTTTCCTTTCTTCAGGTCCAGCCAAAATCCTGCGCAATAAATAACATCACGCTTTTCCAATCTAGCTTGACCCCAAAGGGGCCTGTGTATACCCCACTTCATGTGGCTCGGTTTTCTCATCTTCCAAAATAGTATTTATGCCGGGCAGGATTTGAAATCTAATACCTTCTTTAAACTCACCCTCGTAGAGAATTTTGACGAAGATTATCTCTTGATTGCTTTCTATTGGACTAACTTTTAGTGACGGGATCAGAGGTAAGGTTCCTAAACTCGATGCTATCCCAAGTTGTGCATGAACCAAAAACAAACAAACTATTATTAACAGTAGCCTGTTTTTGCTCACAAAACACCCTTAGTTTTCAAGCATTTATATTATCGCATATATAATTTCTTTTGTCAAGTTCTACTTCTTTCGAAATACGACTATTGTTGATTTTTCATCAAATCAATATTGACAAACTTAAAATTCACATTATACTTATAAATGAGGTCAAAATGAGAATCGGAAAGAAATTAAAGGCTATTAGAAAAGAACGTAAGATGGCGCTTAAGGAACTGGCGGAAAAAAGCGGTGTGCAGATTGCTACCTTGAGCCGAATGGAACACGATATTATGACAGGCACCCTCCAGTCACATATCAATATCTGCAAAGCGCTCGGTGTGTCTCTGGCCGATTTCTATCGCGACGTCGAGGACGAACATAAAACAGTTTCTTTAATCAAACAAAGACAAAAGCATCCATCTTTTGTCCACCCCAAGAAATCGACGATTGAAATGCTCACGACAAAGGTTACGGAGAAAAAGATGATGCCTCTTCTCATTAAGATTCGAAAAGGCGGCCAAACTCATAAGGAAGAAAATAAACCGGGAACCGAAAAGTTTATATATGTCCTTGAGGGTAAAATTCTGGCGAAAATAGGTAAAGAAGAATATAAATTGTCAAAAGGCGATAGCATATATTTCGATGCCTCTCTTCCGCATGTATTCCACAACATCGGCAAAGCCGACTCCCGCGCACTATCTATACTTGCGCCGCCGGCTGTCTAATGTTTTTTATTATTACTCAGGATTTTTCCTTTTTCGTATGCGAGGAGGAAGGCGCTTACAGTGAGAGGGTCAAATTGCGTGCCGGATTGTTGCCGGATTATCTGAATAGCTGTTTCTGGCGTTCTTCGCTGGCGGTAAGGTCTATCTGTAACTATCGCGTCAAAGGCATCGCACACCGCGATAATCCTTGCTATGAGTGGAATTTCGCCACCTTTTAATCCTTCCGGATAACCTTTTCCGTCGTATCGTTCCTGGTGATACTTGATTTCCCTGGCTACATCGCCTAATTCTTTAATAGGAGCGAGAATAGCTGCGCCTATCACAGGGTGTTCTTTAATCTTCTCAAACTCTTTCTTCATAAGTTTTCCATTTTTATTCAATATAGTGTCAGGAATGCCGATTTTTCCTACATCGTGCAAAAGCGTGGATATATGTAATGTTTCCTTAAAATTTTTATAGGCCAGGACTTCCGGTATCCCTTCAAGTTCATCTGCCGCGGCAAAGCAATATTCCATTACCCTTTCGGTATGGCCGTGGGTATATGGGTCTCTGGCATCGATGGCTGTTGCCAGTGCAATTGCGGTATGAATAAAGATGCGGTGTTCTCTGATATATAAATCTTTAATCTCATCGACTCTTCCCTGCAAGTTTTGAATAAGCTGGGCGTTCGAAATAGCCATGGCGGCGTCGTTGGCCAACGTCATAAAAAAGCCTATCTCCTGCCGCGTAAATTTCTCTTTCGAAACTTTATCGCCTAAAATAAGAACGCCTATCAAATCCTTTTTGGAATAGAGGGGTATGCATAGATTCGCTTTCAAGAGGTCCATCTGCCTCAAAACAAGCTCTATTAAACTTGCCAGTTCTTCATGCTTTGCCAGCGATTCCTTATTCTTCAAAAGCGAAGCAATATGTTCGTATGCCAATACCCCATTTTCGGAAATTATATAATTCTTTCTTTCATTAAATATATTAATTAAAGGGTTCTCAAATGTCATTCGAATAAATCCGATGGGAATTTTTGCGCCGCCTTCCCCCTTTGAGTCAATCAGAACAAAAGCATTTTTTTGTTCTTTATATAAAAGAATCGCCGTGTGCGTAATCCCGAGTTGGTCATCGATAATTCTTACAATCATTTTTATCAGATGTTCGGGTTTCCTGAAACGAATCATGAGCCTCGAAGCGTTCTCTAAAAAGAGCTGATAATCCTTTTCGGCTTTCGGCCATTTTTGCATGTTTTCAGAACCCATAGGTATGAGCGCCCCTTCCGTATCGTTCAGCTTATCTACAAGCCATTGCTGAACTTTAAACCAACCCTTAGGCTCACCTTGCGTCCTGTTAAATCCCTTATGCATTTTCATCCTTTTTGACGTGCGAGGATACCACCTTCTCCAATTCTTCTAAAACCAGCGGCTTTGTAACGTATTTGGAAGCCCCGAGTGTGCGGCAGATTTTCATCTTATCCTGGTCGTCAACGGCGGTTACCATTATTACCTTAACGTCCTTATCTATTTTTCTTATTCTCTTTAATGTCTCAATGCCGTCCATTTCTTGCATCCTGATGTCTAAAAGTATTATATCGGGCTTTTCTTTTTTCAATATCCTCAATGCTTCTTCTCCGCTTAGAGCCGTAAAAGTGCGGAAATTCCTTTCTTCAAAAAAATGTTTTACAAAATCGCAAACATCTATTTCATCATCAACAACAAGGATTTTCGTCATATCACTCCCCTATCCTTCGACTTCGCTCCCCTCGCTCTGCTCGGGACTCCTTATCAGTCGCAGGACTCCCTGGCGGGTGCAAGCTTCCCTTCGGTCGCTTCCCCTTATTATCCCTTAACCCTTAAATGCCTTATTTATCACTTTCTCCAATTCCTTCAACGAATTAAGCGGTTTATCCATGTAAGCGTAAGCGCCTGCATTTAATATGCGCGCTTTTGTCTTTCCGGCATCATCGAAGGCGCTCACGAAAACCACCTTTGTCTTTGGCTGTTTGGATTTTAACAAACCCAAAAATTCCTCGCCGTTTATCCCCGGCATCTTTAAATCCAGTATAACTATATCCGGTTTTTTATTGTTGATTAACTCGATACCCTGCGCGGCTTTCGAGGCAACGTTTATTTCGTATCCACGCAGCTTAAAGTAGTCCTCTAACATATCGATGAAATCAATTTCATCGTCTATAGCGACAATTGTCGGTTTTTTCATCCTTTAACTCCTTCTAGCCGCTTGGCAACCGGAAACTCGAGAATAAACGTTGTCCCCCCGTTAACCCTGGACCTGGCTGAAATCCTGCCGCGATTTCGCTCCACGACCTGCCGCACTATAAAAAGACCGAGGCCCATTCCTTTGCCCGGGTCTTTCGTCGTATAGAACGGATTGAATATCTGTCCGATTTTATCTTCGGATATCCCGTGTCCTGTATCTTCAATTTCGATATTAATTTTGTCGTCTTTTTCTTCTGCCCTTATTGTAATTTTGCCCTTTTCTTCTATTGCCTGCGCTGCGTTTCGGATTAAATTGAAGAATACCTCCTGAAGTTGTTTTTTATCTGCGGAGATAAAAGGTAAATCCCTATCTATCTCTTTTACGATATTTATCTTATCCAATTTCAATTCGTAACCAACCAGTGCTAAAACCTCGTCTATTTCGTTGTTTATATTAATATCATTTGAAATCACGCCTCTTGACGGCTTTGCAAAACTGGATAGTCTTTTAGTTATGGCTGTTGCCCTATCTGTTTCGTGCATAACTTTTTCCATAATCTTCTGGGCTTTTTCCAGAAGTTCTTCGGCGGACTTATTTTTATATAAACCGTCTTTTATATTTAATAAAAATGCTTCGCACTGGCCTCTTGCAATTCCTAATGGATTGCAAATCTCGTGATTTATTCCTGCCGAAAGCGTTCCTATAACCGCCATTTTCTCTTGTTGGGCGGCTTCTGCCTGTGTCTTCCCTAATTCCTCAAACATCTCAGCGTTCGATATCGCTATAGCGAGCGTCCTTGACAGAGGAAGTAATATATCCATGTCATCCTGGGTATAGTCCTCATCGGATTTCTTCTTTCCAAGGGTTAGTAGACCTATCATTTCATCATGTACTATAAGCGGAATTGCGAGTTCGAGTTTTAGTTTATTCATGTCTTCAATAATCCTGGCCGGCAATCTTGAATCTTTTCCTTGATGTTTCACCGAGAGATATGCCCTTGTTCTATTCAGAAATGTGGCAAGGGTATTATCCATGCCTAATACGATATTTCTATTGTCTATGCCTTGAGAAGCAGTCAATTCGTACTGGTTTTTTTCTTTATCAAGTAGAAGTACCCCGCAACTTGTTATCTTTATAATATCTGAGAGCTTATCAACCGTTAATCTTACAAGTTTATCTAAATCTAAAACTGTCAGAACCTCGCTTGTGAATGTCTTCAGTAGCTCTTTATAATCGTATTTCTTCTGGAATAAGTACCTATCGGTTACATTTATAAGGAAGTTCTCGATTTTTCTCATGGCGAGTATGATTATTATGCCGCTTATTGCCAGACCTAAAACCCTTCCTCCAAAAGTCGCACCTCTCGTAAGATATTCCTGTATGATAAATGTTGGAAGAAGCAGCATAGCGAAAACCGATGCCAACAACCCAGCGAAGACAAGGGTTTTCTTGATAATGATTTCGATTTCCATCAGCTGGTGACGAACTATGGCGTAGGCAATAACAGAAAGAAAGAAAAGGATGAAGACGAACCCAAAAGGATATATTTCAACCCCATATTTTGGTACATAATCTATCATAGAAGGAAGCAGTAATACAGCAGCAGCCAAAAAATAT
The DNA here is from genome assembly GCA_030605095.1 of Candidatus Omnitrophota bacterium. Classification (GTDB taxonomy): domain Bacteria; phylum Omnitrophota; class Gorgyraeia; order JABMRN01; family RBG-13-46-9. The sequence goes on from JAUWBJ010000008.1 coordinate 15,294, forward strand.
TTTATTTGGATTTGCTTCAATGAAGAAAGTTCGGCTTTTTTGTTCTTAAGTGTAATATAGACAAGATAATATGCTCGTACTAAAACTAAAGTTTGGAATACCAAATAGTAGGGATGGAATTTACCTGCTTTTGAAAAATATCCCCAAAAATACTTATATACACCCGCTAAAAAATAATCTGTTGTAATAAAAAAATATCCCAATATGAACGTAATTAAATATACAAAATATAAAATAATTCTCTCTCTTTCAAGACCAAGAAAATTGACTATAAAATGGTAAAGAACTGTTCCTACAAATATAACAGCCGTACAAGTTATTCCTGCACATATCATCGCAATTTTATCTGATGACGTTGAATATGCAATTGCATATGACAAAAGCCATATTGAAAATAGCGAACAAAGTAAAAAGAATATTCTATTTGTTGCAGATGTCCGGTTTTTCATTGCAACAAAAGATCCAAGAAATAAAGAAATTGCTCCTCCTATTATATAAGGAATTGAATATATGTTCATACGTATCCTCTATTTATCCACATATAAAATTATTATCTAATAAAACGAGAAATTTTGTTAATATCTTTCCTTTTAGGTTTTTCAGGGAATTCGCTTGGATAGCCAACGCACAAAATAGCCATTAATGAACTTTTTCTACCTATTAATCTATTAATATCTTTTTCGCAAAAGACGCTTATACCTAACCAAGCTAAACCTAATTCTAAAATTTCTGCAGTTAGCGTAATATTTTGTATGGCAGCTGCAATACTCTGAATTTCATAAAGTTTACATAATTTCTTATATTTTTTACCTAAAAACGAGAATTTTTCCGAAAGTTCTTTTGTATTATACACAGCGATTATAAGTGGGGTTTGCATCAAAATTTTTGATGCTTCCTTTAACAGTATATTAAATCCGATATGGACATTTTTACTCTTACCGTGTAAGAGTTTCGCTATTTGCTCGATTAGTCGTTTATTTTCTATTACAATAAATTCCCAAGGTTGTGTATTATGAGCTGATTGACAATCCCTAGCCGCTTTTAATAATAATTTAATCTTTTCCCTGTCAATCTTCTTATTTTTGTACTTTCTAATAGTTCTACGGGAATTAATAATTTCTAATAGACACTTTTTCATAATTAGATAATACTTTTTTTGCTATGTTATAACCCGAAATGGCAACTGCTAAAATCCCGCCACCAGGATTTGTCCAGTGACCCGTCAAATATAAATTACCATTCAATGCACTGTTTATTGCCTTATTTCTATCAAATTGACCAGGTTTTAATGACCATCCATAAGCTGAGCCATTTTTATTAAGTGTATAATGTTCAATGGTTTCAGGTGTAGCGCATTCTTGTACTACTATACTGTCTTTTATTTCTGGAATAGTATTTATTAATTTTTCTAGCATTTTTTTTTCAATTTTCTTTTTGTACACTTTCCAATTGGATTTATCTTCAGACTCTGGAGACTTGGCTATCTGAAATGCTTCTATTATATTTATACCTTCTGGGGCAGCAGTGTTATCGTATAAACTTGGCGAACTGACATATATACACTCATCTAAACTTTTATTTACATCATAGTCAGGATAATGCCAACCTATTTTTTCTTCAATTATCTTTCTAGTTAGCCTTAATCCTAAATATAAAATAGATAGTGAAGGGGTTTCTTTTGAACATTCCATATTTTTTCGTACTGTATCACTTACTAAATCAGGATTCATTAAATCAAAAAACGTATAAGTAATGTCTATATTAGAAACAACAATATCACTATAAATATCGTTTTTCCTACCTTTATCATCGCTCACGAGTACACCACTAATTCTATTATTCTTAATAATTAGTTTTGTAACCATCATATTAAAAATGATATTCCCACCAAAAAATTTGAATTGTGCCATAAGTTTGTTTGAAAAAGAACTAGCACCACCAAGAGGATAATATGCACCATCTTTTAAATAGCTAGATAGCATAGCACACATTGCTACTGTCGAAATTTCCCTTGGCACTATACCCAAATATCCTGCTTGAGCTGATAATATAGATTTTAATCGCTCTTCTTTAAAATATTTATCTAAAAAATCTTGATATGTTACTTTTGCATATTTTTTATAACCATTTTTTATATTCCTTGAAATTTTAATTAATTCTTCAAAAAAGTTCATTATGTTTGTTTTTTCATTTGAAAAATTTCGCTGTAATGAAACTATAAAAACATCGATATCATCTGGTGCTTCAAATTTATCATCTGCAAAAAAGAAATTTTCTACCGGATTTAATCTAACGAATTCTTGTTTAATGTCTAATCTTTTTAATATATTGTAAAGGGTGCCTCCCTTATTACAACTTCCAAAAATATGCGCCCCAGCATCAAATCTAATTCCATTTCTTCTAAAAGATACACAGCAACCACCAGCTTTATCATTCTTCTCCACAATTAATACCTTCATACCTGCCTTGGCAAGATAGCATCCACAAACAAGGCCTCCGATGCCAGCTCCGATTATAATTGCATCGTATTTATCTTTCATACTTCTTCAATACCAAACATGCATTATTCCCGCCAAATGCAAATGAATTATTCAAAGCTATATTCACTTCTTTTTCCTTTGATTTATTCGGAACGCAGTCAATATCGCATTCGGGATCGGCTGTTTCGTAATTTATAGTTGGGGGAATAACGCTATTTTTTATCACTAAACAACATGCAATTGCTTCTATAGCGCTAGCCGCTCCCATTGTATGCCCAAGCATTGATTTAATAGAATTTACAGATAATTTTTTAACCAAATCACCAAATACTTTTTTTATTCCCTCACATTCTGCTTTATCATTTGGAATTGTTCCTGTTCCATGAGTGCATATATAATCAACATCTTCCTTTTTAATGGTGCTATTTTTTATCGCTTTTTCCATAACTTTAATTATGCCTTCGACACGCGGAGCAGTCATATGACGGGCGTTACAATTTAGCCCATATCCTAAAATCTCAGCATAAATATTTGCGCCTCTTTTTGTCGCTGATTCCAATTCCTCTAATATCACAACACCCGAACCTTCGCCAACCATCATGCCCTTTCTATTTTTGTCAAATGGCTGACACTTTTCAGGAGCCATAGCGTAAAGACGATTAAATCCTGTAAAGGTGATACGTGAAAAAGGGTCAGCTCCACCTGCAATCATTGCATCTATTTTACCCTGTCTTATTAAATCAAAAGAATAACCTATAGAATAATTTCCGGCGGCACATGCTGTTGGTATTACATAATTCTCGCCTGTGATACCAAAAAAATACCCAATATGGTCTGACAGCTCATTGCCCGGATACTTAATAACATTAATGGCCCAAACATCGTCTTCGCCTTTTTCTGTCCAATATTTATCAATCTCTTCGAGTGACTGAATATCAGCCATTGTTGTTCCTATTATAGTGCCGATTTTCTCCTTCTTAATCTTTCTCAGGTTTATCCCTGCATCCTCTAATGCCATTTTTGTCGCTGATATAGCAAATTGAGATGCCCTCGCTATATCTTTTAGCCTATTTCTTGGAATAAATTTTGTAGGCTCGAAATTCTTTACTTCACCACCTCGGTGTATAGGATAATCTGACGTATCAAATGTTGTAACCTCGCTTATGCCGGATTTACCCGCGATAAGATTTGTCCAGAATTCGTCCTTACCTATACCAATGGATGACACAACGCCTAATCCTGTTACAACAACTCGTCTATTCATGGTTCCGCCTTAAATGCAAATTCTCCTCTTGCAACAGTTTTTCCCTCAACTGTTGCTTCAGTTTTTATAATCCCGGCATCTTTTGTAACTTTTATTGGTGCAGCCTCAATTTGTAACGTATCTCCGGGAACAACGGGATGAAGAAAACGCGCTTTTATACTGTATAAATAATGTATCGGATTATCTTTCTTTTTTTCATCGTAAAACAACATCGCGCCTGTTTGTGCCATTGCTTCAGAGATAAGCGCTCCGGGCATAATTTTTTTCTCGGGAAAGTGGCCTGTAAAAAACGGTTCATTTATGGAGACATTCTTTATACCAACGATGCGTTTTCTTTTCTCAAATTCTACTATCTTATCTACCATCAAGAACGGATAGCGTTGATGCAGAACTTTTTTAATTATATTTAGATTTAATTCCATAATGGCCTTTCACCTATATCATTTATTTAAAAAACTACTTACAAGTTCAACAGTCTGTTTTAAATTTGTTATTTTCATAAGGTTCTCTTCCGGGATTTTCAGCTTATACTTCTTCTCAATAGATGCCAATATTTCCAACGCCATCATTGAATCCATGCCTAAGTCTTCTATAAAGCTTGCTTCAAGAGCTATTTTCTCCGGCTCAATCTCAGTAATTTCTGCTACAATGGATTTAATTTCTTTTTCTAAATTTTGCATGTCTATTTTGGCCATTCTAACTACTCCTGATTACATGGCTAAGCCGCCATCAATTGTCAGCACTTGCCCTGTGATATATCTTGCCTGGTCCGAAGCAAGGAAAGCCGCAATTTTTGCGACTTCTTCGGATTTTCCGAATCTATTTAAAGGTATTCTTTCTAAAAGTTCTTTTTTATAATCTTCTTTTAAATCTTTCACCATATCTGTATCAATATAACCCGGTGCAATTGCATTTACTCTTACGTTGTAAGGTCCTACTTCCTTCGCTAAGGCTTTTGTGAGGCCTATCATACCTGCTTTACTTGCTGAATAATTTACCTGCCTGGGCATGCCTTTTATGCCGGCAACAGAAGTTATGTTTATTATGTTTCCGCTTTTCTGCTTCATAAATGTTACAATTGCCGCTCTTACGAGATTGAACGCTCCCGATAAATTCGTAGATATAACCTCCTCCCAATCTTGTTCTTCCATAAGCATAAGAGCTTTATCACGCAATATACCGGCATTATTCACGATTATATCCAATCTTCCGAATTGACTTTTAACACCTTCTACCATAATCTTTATAGCACCATAATCTTTCACATCCTGCCTGAATGTCAGGACTTTTCCGCCTTTTTCTTCAATTTCTCTCTTCAACTCGAGTGCTTTATCTTCACTTTTCAAAAAATTGAACGCAACATTTGCACCTTGCTTTGCAAATTCCGATACAATCGCTCTGCCGATACCGCGTGAGCCGCCGGTAACTATTGCGACTTTATGCGACAGTAACATTTTTCTTCTTCCTTTTAATAAAACCGACCTTATCGCAATATTCAAACAATCTTATCAAATTTTCCTCATCAAATTCTGGAAATGTAAAATTAGCGCGTTGTAGCTGATTCAATGTGTTTTCCATTGTAAATTCTATGGTGCAATTTAAATAAGGCAAGTAAGGTTCTATCAATTTTCTCTTTGCCGGCGAATATTCTTTATATATATCAATTTCTTCTGATGGTATAAATTCGGGTTTTTTAAATCCGAAATATTCGCTGGCTATATCTAAAACATAATTTAGAGTTGGAGTTTCAGGAGAAATTATATGATAATTCATAGTTATCTTATCGGGTAAACTATTAATTAAAAAAATTGTCCTTGCCACAATGTCAACATTGATTAGATATGCCTTGCCGTTCTTCACAACCGGTATTTTATCAAATAATTCCAATGCAAAGAAATGTAACGGCTGATAAAGCATTTTAAACTTTATGGTTTTCCCGTCCTTATATCGGCCCATTATGATACCCGGTCTGAATATATCAATATCTAGATTCTTCTTTCTATATTTGCTTACGAGCACTTCTGCTTCATATTTACTCTGTTCATAGGTATTGTTAAATTCCTGGCTGACATCTAAATGATTTTCTTTAAAAATACTCCTTTTAATTCCTGCTATATAGGCGGTGCTTATATGATTTACCTTCTTCAATCTACCATTTTTCCTGCACATTACTGCAAAATTTAATACATTTTTTGTTCCATCCACATTTATTTTCCTTATTTTTTCCAAAGGCCAATTTAAGTCCGTTATAGCAGCGCTGTGATATATCGTATCTATATTATCAATTAGGTGATGCAAGGTCTCTTTATCCAATCCGAGCTGTCTGTGTGTTATACCTCCGACACATATTTTAATACGATCTTTCTTTCCGTTATCTAATTCATGTCTATCGGATAGCTCTTCTAATATAGCCATTAAGCGTTTCTCTGCATCGGTAGCAGTTTTACCTCTTACCAACGCATATACAGTATCATTGGAAGAAGATAAAATTTCGCTTATCAATGCTGAACCCAAAAAACCGGTTGCGCCTGTTATAAAAATATTACTCATACCTACCTACTGCTAATACGGAATTTGAGCCGGTGGGGCTGAAGGAATCAATTAAAATCTTATTCATCTTTTGTTCTTTCGCCTCATTTGGCACATAATCCAAATCGCATCGTCTATCCGGCTTTTCATAATTTATCGTTGGAGGAATAAAATCCTCCTCTAAAGCTCCTATAGTAGCACCAAGATTCATCGCTCCCGAAGCGGAAAAACTATCTCCTATCATAGATTTGATTGAGCTTATAGGAATCTCTTTTGCCTTTTTACCGAATATATTCGTTACGGCTCTCGTCTCCATAACATCGCAATCAAGAGTTGAATTTGCACTTGCACTTATATAATCAATGTTGTCTTCGGTAAGTCCTGCATCTTCCAGGCAATACTTAATGGCCTCTGTTGCGCCTTCTGCCTTTGGGCTATATATATTCTTGCTTTTAGGGTCAAATGATGTTCCGTAACCAAGGACTTCGGCATAGATTTTGGCGTCTCTTTCACGCGCATGCTCCAGTTCTTCCAGAATAACTATGCAAGCGCCTTCTCCTACCACAATGCCATTCCTTCGTTTGTCAAAGGGGCAATTAATCTCTTCCTTTCCCGGCCTTGAGCCGGCAAGATGCCCTATTTTGTGAAATCCTTTATAAGTTTGTTCGCAAAGTTCCTCAACACCGCCTGTTAAGACAACTTTGTATTCATATAGGTTTAGCATATTAATAGCATAATAAATAGCATCTATACTTGAACAAAAACCCGTAGAAATGGTGCTATTAAAACCCTGTATATTGAATTTAATCGAAATGTGGCTTGCAGGTGAATTTATAACCGTATTCGGAAAAAGCGCAGGGTTTACCGCTCTTGGTCCTTCACGCAATGCTTCCTTATCAAACTCACTTATTGACCACACGCTACCCATTGTAGAACCTAAAGATACGCCATAAAAATCTGTATCTTCTTCTGAAATAGGAAATTTAAGTTTTGAATCTTCTAAGGCTAATTTAGAAGCACACAAGACTAGCTTAGTAGTTCTATCAAGAAGCCTTAATCCTTTTGGCCCTAATATATTCTCTGGTTTAAAATCCTTAATTTCGCCCGCGAGTTTTGTCCTGAGATTAGATATATCAAAGAGCGTAACCGGCTTTGCGGCTGAAATACCCATTTTTAATGCTTTCCAGAATTCATTTTTGCCAATTCCATTGGGCGCCAGAACTCCTATACCGGTTATAACAATTCTTTTTTTCATCCTTAAAAATCCCTCAAAAAATAAACCGTAAGTACTGCTTATTACATTACTTACGGTTTGAGTTTTCTTTATCGGTTATCCACTTATCGACGGTTGATTTTTTGAATCTCCATTTGGAGCCGACCTTGAAGCCAGGTACTTTGCCTTCTTGCGCATGCTTGTAAATCGTAACCTTTTTCATGCGAAGATACTTGGCAACCTCGTCGATTGTCATGAGACTTGGTTTGGTACTTACAGCCATAAAGCAACACCTTCCCTATATTGTTTAATACGATTTGTTATTTCTTAATATTCTCTAATACAGCTTGATATACGTAAATAAGGGGTGATATTAAGTATACCTGATAAGGTTGAGGTTTGTCAAGGTGAGGGGGATTTATTCACCATCTGCGGGCAGCGCCGGCGAAAATGGCGGATTCGCGCTTTGATTTAAGGCCGCGGATGAAGGCTTCGCCCTCGCCTTTCAGGATTTTATGCGAGAGCTTCAAACTTGCGCTTATGTCTTTATTCAAGTCGTTTCTGAGCTTGAATGATACAGTATCTTTATCTGTAAGCCTTGCCTCTGCGCCAAATACTATGGCATGGACCTTCTTATTTTCATATTCTACTTCAAATATCAGGCCTGCATTCTTCTTAATCTTCCATTTGCCGAACAGTTTAATTGTCTGTTTTATCGGCTTTGGCCTCTGTGATAGGCCTATTCCGACTTCGTATTTGATATAATTATCTTTGAATAAGCCGAGGCCTGTCCTAAAGTTAAAGACAGAACTGGTATTTCTATCTATTATATAGGATATTCGGGTCTTATCTTTTATATCCCAGTGTCCCTTAAAGGTCAAAGTATGAATTTTCTTTAATTTTCTTATAAGTTGTGCCTTTTGATATCTATATATAATCTGATGATTCTTATTTATCTTCCATATGCCATTAAGGGTTAAAATATCATGCTTTCCCTCTTCTTTCTTCGCTCTAAAGGTAAGGCGATTATTTTTATCGGCCTGCCATGAGCCCTGAAATTTTAGGGCATACATTGATTGAACACCCTCTTTTGTCCATGTGGTAACGGCGAATAGGATGGAATTTTTATTTACATCTATTATATCGCCTTGCAGGGTTAATTGGTCACCAAACGTCTGCCTTCCCCATTTACCAAGAGTAAGTCTTAGGTCGTGGTTTTTAGTTAATGACCATTTACCTCTAAGCTTAACCTGGTGAGGGATAGTTACATCGCGAGAAACTGGGGCTTTTATGTGGTAGGATAATATATTGTTTCTATCAACCTTAAACCGGCCATCAAGAACTTTTCTAAAATAAGTAAGGCGAGTTTTTCTGAACTGTATGATTTTTCCCTTTTTCTTTTCGACAATTTCTTTGACAACAAGCCTGTTGTGCGGGTCTATCTCATATCGCAGCTTTTGCATCTTAATGAAGAGTTTTTAAAAATTCTTCAAAGTATTGTGGAGTTTTTAGATTTAATATTTGTTCTCTATTTCTTTCTAAATCTTTATAAGAAAGATTTTCTATATCTTCTCGAGAATATCCTAATTTATTCTTTTGTATACCCTTAGTAACGATTCCAACGCCGTGATCAAAATTCAATACAAAAATATCTAAATCATCACGAGTTGACCTAAGATAGGCTATTGTTTTCCAGACATCACCGCTCCAATATTCGGTCCATCCCGGCAAATTCATATTTGCAGCTTCTTCATACGAATTAGCCGGATAAGCTTCTGTTTCAGACCGAGGATTACAATCGTGTAAAATAATAACGCCATCTTCGTTTAAGAATTTTAAAGAGTTTAAAAGATCCTTTAAGGACTGTTTGTAAGTATGCAAGCCGTCTAAAAAAACCACATCTAAAAGCTGTGTCTTTAGCAGTGTCTGTTTTGCCGTAAAAAATTTATCGCTTGTCATTTCATAATATTTATTAAAGATATTTTTTGATATGTTTTTATAATAATATTTGAGAATGCGCTTTTTTAAAATTATAAATCTAGGGTCGACTATGATCTTACGGGGAGCTCTAATATTAAGAAAACAATCCCCATATCCAAAACCTATCTCCAAATAAATTTTTGCCTTTTTTCGGTTAATAATTGCTTGTATTATGTCAACTCTGTTCATTATCAATATATCTTTTCTAACTATCTTAACATTTTCTGCATCAAAATGCACCTGACAAATGTTTAAATTCTGTTATAATAGTAAAGAAACAAAATGAAGCCTTTTTCCAGAATAACCATAGGTTTAGGGATATACATTATAATATCCGCTTCTTTCATGCTCCAGGTCAGGGATTTTCTTGCAAGAAATTTTGGGAATAGCGCCATAAAGTTAATATTATTCTCTCTATTTTCCCTGCTTATTGCGCTTTATATATCATATATCTTATATAAGCGATTACCTATATATAGAATAGGCCTGAGTCTTCTCGGTTTTGGAGCAGCATACCTCTTAATATTATGGCAACCATTTTTTGCTGAAAAACTCCACATCCTGGAATATGGCATCTTAGGATATCTTGCCTTAAAAGACACTTTCAGAATGGATAAACATACCGCTATAAATATTATATATGCGCTATGTTTTGTGACTTTAATTGGTTCGTTAGATGAAGGTTTTCAGTGGGCTCTTCCGTATAGGGTATTCGAGGTAAGAGATATTGTAACAAATGTAGTGAGCGGCGCCTTAGGCATTATCCAATTTCTAATTTACCGCGGAAAATAGATACGTGTTCCTATTTTTTATCATTTAAAATTATAGTGTTTTCTCACAGGTTCCTTTATATCCCAAATGCAATCAAGTCCTTTTTGAAACGTAACAAAGTCTCCTGAACCGAAGTTTACGGTCTTCCCATCTTTTGTCTCCACAGCAACTTTTCCATTCAGAATATAACACATTTCTATGCTGTCATAATGCCAATCAAAGCGCGATACTTCTTTCTCCCATATAGGCCATGAGAAAACGCCTTTTTCTTTAAGTTTATCCTGCGATACTTTTTCAATTTTAATCTCATTCATTTTATTTCCTCCATATTTATCTCTCAGGGACAGGTCTAAGTTTGCCACAAGAGATGCATTCCTATTTTCCAATAAATTCTACTATATTACTTCGCGCTATATCCCCAGGAGACGTTATATCTGCTTCTGGTACATCAGGTACAATATCAAGCCCACCACCATGAAAGAATGCTTCATAGCATAATTCGGAACAGAAGTAATCCTTGTCTTTTTGCCATGTATTAGCTATATCTTTTAAAGGAATGCCTAATTTCGATAAAACTTTCAATAATCCAAGGAAAATCACACCCAGGTAATCGTATCTATTATTTAGACAACTCACAAGATGCGATATAGTGCTTTCGAGATTATAGCTCTCTTTTACCCGATATACATCATATTCTGATTTTATCTTCTGTATATCCCGCGCTCTCACCCCGCCTCGAGTTATTGCCTCTATGGCAAGGTTCATTTCCGGAGAGACGCAGACCGCAACGTGGGTATATTTACTCCCCGTCCCCCAGGCAATCATTTTCGATATCCCGTCTTCACCCTTAAAGAGTAATATGTCACCTGGTTTCATATAATAGCTATTCTAACACTTTCTGTAGTAAAATGCACACGCACATTTTTAAAAAAGATACGCGATTGCCGTTGAAAAGCCTGTTTCGTCAAAAAATCTTGCTTCCGTGTTAATCCTTAATTTGTCATCGAACACATAGAAATCCAGGCCGCTTATCATGCCAATATGGTACCTGGAATATCGCCTTTTTTTATCGTGTTTGTTGATATTGTAAACGATTTCGCAATCAGAGCCTTTTATGCCAAGATAAGGCGTTATAAATTTGAACCTTTTTGAAATAATACCGCTTATCTGCCAATCATCAAGAAAGCACTCATACTTATCATCGTCTATGCTCCTATCCTTGGGATGGACACTAATATGTTGAGCACCCACTATTATGCGAACACCTGATTGAGGGTCATCAAAGGCCTTGATTCTAAAACCGTATCCACCGGCAAAGCCGGTTCTATATTCTAACTTCGGAAGATGTATCCCGCCTTTCTGCCTCACATCCCCAATGCCTATTTTGCCGTCTAAACATAACCAGTCGAATATGCCGAAAGAAAGTGTATAGAAATGGTTCTGCGTTTTCAGGTTACCGTATGAGCGGTTAAGCGGCCTCTTATACATAACCGAGCATTCATAACCGACTTCTCCCCTTCCTTTAGGCGGAAACCTTGTCCCGTTAGAGGGCGCTGCGGACAACTCCTTCTCGCTTCCAAAAAATACAATTATTAAAAATAATATCTGTAGGGCTTGTAATTTTTTAATCGAGAACGTTGCAAAGGTTGTTACTTTTTCCATGTAAAGTACAGCTTTATTTCTCACATACTAATATGAAAAATACCGGTTTACATTTTCGATAATCTTCAATAAACGGAAAAACACTGTGTTTAAAATGATATTGATACAGCAACAATCTGAATAGTATATTCACTTTTTTTATATCTTTTAACCTTGCATAATTATTTCTTGCAAGATCAGTTAAAAACGTGACAAACCGTCCCGGAAGGTGTTTAAGAAACTGCGTAGTCTTTTTATAGAATTTGTTAAAATATCGTATCTCTTGACAATATATTATAATATTTGGGAAATATTTTTTGAGCAAGCCTAAAATTTCTGCAAAAGAATACTCGTATAAATGGAATGGATTTTTATCGTAGTTTTCGGGATATGTATCCCTATTGGGACAAGATAGAATCAAAATACCTTCTTTTTTAAGCAAATTATGCAATATTTCGATAAATTTCTCTCCATTTTCTCTTTTTAAATGTTCTATGCTTTCAAATGAGGCAATTAAATCAAAATAATTTGGTATAAATTTAATCTGAAGGGCATCGCTTTGAATATATTCCAACCCATTGCATCTGAAATGTTCTTTTGCGTACTTAATTGCCTCAGGTGAAATGTCAACACCGTAAAATTTTTCCGCTCCCTTACGAATTAATAGGTCTGTCCCGTAACCGCTGCCACAAGCGATATCAAGTCCGATAGCACCTTTCTTTACAAAAGGTACTGCAAACTCATAACGCGCAAGATGTTCTCTGTACTCTATTATATTGTGCGGGCCTACTTCGCTAGGCGTAATTCTTTCTTCTGCCATACCTACCTTATTCTTTTTATGTTATTTTAACATTTTCCGCCGTAAAATGCACTTTTTATTGTGATTGTATATGGAGGGATATAATTGGAGGGGACAGATTTAAGTTCAACTTTAGAAGCAGGTTGAATTCAACTTCTAAAACGGTCTAAAGGATATCGTAATTGGATTAAATTCTTTTTAGAAACCTCTTAATATCTTCGTGGTTTCCTGCAAGAATGAATTGGATATAATCATTTGAAAGCCTAAATATAATTCTTTCACGAATTGTTATTCTCGCTTCCCAATAATCCTTGCGTAAACGGGTTAAGCCAACACCTTTTGCGGGTTTTTTACCCGTAGATAATAAATCAATAATTTCAAATGCTAACTTTTTAATATCGATTTTAGCGTCTTCGGAAAGGTTTTTTACAGACCTGTCGAATGACTTTTTAAAATCGTATTTCATAAATCAGCGATATGTTTTTTGGCTTTTTCCGCTGTTTTATATGTCCTGCCTTTAGCTTTGGATAACTTTTCGATTTTAAGCCATTCTTCTTCGGTATAGTAATTCTGTGGTTGAACTTTCATAGCTACCATCAATATCCCCCTCCTCGTAGGCTCAAAGCCTATAACAGAACCCCTTCGAATATGCATTATTTCCCTTACATCCTGCGGGATTGTAATCTGACCTCTGGATGAAATTATAGCCATTCTGAAAGAAGACTCTCCATTCGAAGCCACCTTTTTAGATACTCTATGTTTCTTTCTTCCTATCGTCTTTTTCATAGCGCACACCTCCTAATACTTACTTTCTTACTTTCTGTAATTAAGTATACACTATATTAGACAAAAGTCAAGGGTTTATTAGTTTACTTTTTTATGGATCCTATACGGGCAGACATGGTCAGTGATATGGCGGATTATAAATGGAGCAGCTATAAAGAAAGGTGTTTATATTCGGGTAAATTCATTCTTGATGAAGTAAGGGTACAGGTCTAAGTTCAACTTTAGAAGCAGGTTGAATTCAGCTTCTGAAACGGTCTAAAGGATGATAAACATCCTATTTTTGAAAATGGGATGTGGTGGTATTTTTCAAATCCTTCCGCGCCTTGCTTAACGTATTTCGGCCCACGTGTAGTCGCCTAGCGGCTTCGCGAATGGTCATGGAGTTAATATCCTTATCCTCGGCCTTGAACAGGGCCTCCGCCATCAGGTAGAATTTCACGCGCAGGGAGTAACCCTTCCCCTGATCCAGTCTGATGAGTTTCGAGGATACTTTAAACGTATCACCCGGTATATCCGCAAGCTCTGTCCATGCGTTTTTCCCATGAAAGAACTTCACATCTATAAGATTATACCTTTTCTTCAATTTCTTCAACGTCTTTATGACCTGTTTCCTTAGAGCCGTATCGCTCCATGAATCGGGCATGCCGAGGCTTAATCCCATAGATTCCAGATCCAGAAAGAATTCTTTCTTATTTTCAGCCCGGCTATATGCCAGAAGTATGAGGTATAGATCGAGAGAACGGTTGTCCTGCCTGGTAACCATTGCGGGGAAGTACTTTTTATCCAAAACCAGCGCCTGAGGAAGAATTATCTCTTCGGATAGGTTTTCTATGTAGGTCGCCACCCTGGGGGGCTTTATCTTTGGTTTGGAAGTCAGGGGAATCAGCTTCAGCTGTAAGAGCTTCACCTTGGCAAGCTCGGTAGAATCGATACGCGAAACGGAT
>JAUWBJ010000001.1 GCA_030605095.1 Candidatus Omnitrophota bacterium
GCAATAGTCGCCTCCGGTAAACACTCGAGAGAGCTTAGTGTTCCCGGTGAAAAAGAATTCAAAAATAGAGGCCTTACTTATTGCGCTACGTGCGACGGCCCCTTATTTGCCGGAAAGGACGTAGCGGTTATAGGGGGAGGCAACGCTGCCTTAGACGCTGCCCTTCAATTGATGAAGATAGCAAAGCGTATCTACCTTATTAATATCACATCCGAGCTTACCGGAGATGCGATTATGCAGGAAAAGGTGCTAAAGACAAAAAAAGTCACAATCTTAAACAATACCGAAGTAAAGGCTATTCTTGGAGATAAGCTGGTTAGCGGAATTCGAGTAAAAGAAAAAGATAAAGAAAAAACAATATCTCTTCAGGGTGTTTTTGTCGAAATAGGGCTCATTCCTAATTCCGGATTCGCCAAAGAACTGGATAAGAACGAAAAGAGAGAAATTAAGGTAAATTCTTATAACGAGACTAATATACCCGGAATTTTTGCCGCGGGAGATGTTACTGACGTGCCCGAAAAACAGATAATAATAGCTGCCGGAGAGGGTTCAAAAGCAGCATTAAGCGCTTTTAAGTTTCTTATGCAACAAAAAACATGATTACAAAAGAAAGATTATTAGCTGGTTTAGAGGAACTTGTGCATGTTGAAGAGAGCGCGATAACTTTATATGTTAATTTTTCCAAGGCACTATTAAAACATACCGACGAAATACCGGAAGACAAAAAAGAAGAAATTACAAAGTTACTTTCCGTACTTTATCGCGATTCAGCAAGGCATAAAGAGTTAATAGATAATATGACTTCCAATATAACAAAAGGCGCGGTAAATGAATATTGAGATGATGCGGAAAGAATTTCAGGATATATTGACTCTCGAAGAACGAGCGAAACATTTTTACGACCACTATATAGACCAGGTCGATAATGAAATGATAAAAAAACAACTTGTTTCTATACGCGATGACGAGATTCGCCATATAGAAATAGCGAAACGCCTTATAGGATATGTATCATGAGAAGCCTTATATCGGATTACAGGAAGAAAAAACCTACCATAAAAAGGCGATTAGAAGATTTTAAAGATTTGCATAGAGGCAAAGGCAGGGACATATTCCGGGAGTTATGTTTTTGCATTTTAACACCCCAATCAAAGGCGGTAAATTGCGACAAAGCAATAAGAACCCTTAAGAGGCATAATTTACTTTTTGGAAATAATACCCGTGACATAAAAAATATATTAAAAGGCTTAACGAGATTTCATAATAAAAAAGCCGCCTATCTTGTAGCCGCAAGGAAGGTATTCATAAATAACAAAAAACTCGACATTAAAAACAAGTTAAATCCACGCGATATTTTTAAGACAAGAGAATGGCTAGTTAAGAATATAAAGGGCTTAGGATATAAAGAGGCAAGTCATTTTTTAAGAAACATAGGTCTTGGCAGAGATATAGCTATACTTGATAGCCATATTTTAAAAAATCTAAAAAAGCTTGGAATTATAGAAAAGATACCAAACTCGATTACTAAAAAGAATTATATTGATATAGAAGGTAAAATGGGGGAGTTTTCTAAAAAGGTCAATATCCCTCTCGAAGAATTGGACCTTTTATTCTGGTCAAACGAGACAGGTTTTGTTTTTAAATAAGAAACAAAACTCATTACCTCGCTAAAAGCTTCTTTACGATAAAGATCAAAAAAGACACTAGCCCTATAACTATTCCAGCCACCGCGTGATAATACCTAAAATCGTAAGCTGACCGCATAACTCGTTACCTCCGCGCCGATATAATACACCTTACTGTAGTTAGGTGTCAAGAAAAAATCACCGTGGTATAATACGGTGTTATGGATAATAAAATACGGCTAAAATTGGGATTGAGAATTAAAGAACTACGTAATCGACGTGGCTATACCCAAGAGAGACTAGCGGAGCTGGCCAAGATTGATTATAAATATTTACAAAAAATAGAAGGGAAAAACCCTCCCGCTGTCAAGATTGATACGTTATCTAAGATAGCAACAGCGTTACGAATATCTATAAATGAACTAGTGGATTTTTAGAATGGGGTATCCATTTGTACCGAGAGATTAATAATGAATTTAGACGATATAATTTATTTTGCTAAGAAATTTTTTAACGTATCGCCAGACGTGTTAATAAAAGCGATAAAAAGAAGCCCATCTGTCCAAGGGTACATAATAGGCGCAATAAGTGAAGCAATATTGATGGATACTTTTATAGCGAAGGGATATGAAGTTAAGCGTATAAAAGAGAAACCCAAGGGCGGGGCAAAAGGGAAGAGTGCAAAGGCTAGGGGCGATTTTTATATTAAAAAACCACAAGATAAAAAATGGTTAGTTATTGAATGCAAAGGATTAAAGAGCAATTCTGAATTTTCTTATTCTCGAAGAAAACAGTTAGATAATAAAGAGGGAGTAAAAAAATTTCTTATGGGGCATGCTAGTAAAGGGCATTATAAAGACATCAAAGTATATAAAAGGGCAAAAAAGACTTATGAGAAAATAAAATTAGCCTGGCGTAAACGCCATAAAGGGAAAACATTCCCACCTTTTAAATGGTCAAAAGAATTACCAGGCCCTTGTAATTGTCGATTAACTAAAGTGTGGAAGAATGAAAGGAGTCTCGATAAGTGGATTTCATTATTGGACTCATCAAATTTTGACGAGTCTTCCTATAGAAAGCAGAAAGGTCCAGTGCTCATTTTGGAAACACATGCTCCCAGCAAGAGAACAGGCGTGTTAACGGGTATTGACCAAGCAGGTCCTTTGGTAGGTGATTTCAGCATCATGGCCGTAGATTTATTCATCAAAACCAGAAAACACGAATTTGTATTTATGAATCCTAATAATATGAATCATTCTCCAGTTTCGCCGGAACATTTGTACCAGAATTATATAATTGACATCTTGATTCCAGGGTTAAAAAACGAGCCAATAATACAACCACCTTGGTATACAACGTTTGATGATGTATTGAAAACAGATCCGCCTAAAAGAGACATAGAGCATTCCCAGGTAGATGGTAGAAACTACGAAGAGGTAGCAGAAAATCTCCTTGACAACGACACAGACGTGTAATAATATTATTAACACGGCTGTGTAACAAGGAGATTTTATGAAAAAGAAAGTTTTCCCAACTCCTAACCCCGATATTGATCTATTTCCAGATACAAAACCTGCCAATCTCAATAGTATCGCAGAATTTAATAACCACATAGAAAACGCAGACTTATTCAAAATTTTTGAGACAGTCCATAATTATATATATGCGAATGATGGTTTATCAACTCACCAAGCATTCGAAGAGATTCTGAAGATTATTTTCACAAAAATAGAGGATGAAAATACATTAGACGACCATAGCAAATTCTTTATATCAGACTTAGAGTTAGATCTGCAGAGAAAAGAAAGCATAACCGAATTTCGCAATAGAATAACTTCAATATTTGAAAAAGCAAAAAAACGATATTCCAACCTATTTGAAGATCTGGACAAAATTAAACTCTCAAATTCTTCACTAGCATTTACAGTACAAAATTTTCAGGGATATCGTTTTGCAAAATCGCGTAAGGATATAAAGGGAGCAGCCTTTCAAAAATTTGTATCGACTAATTTGCGAGGTGAACGAGGGCAATTTTTTACCCCCGATCCTGTAGTGAATTTTATGGTAGATTTTATGAAGCCCAATTCAAAATTAAAATTTATAGATCCTGCGTGCGGAACAGGAGGCTTCCTCTATGCAGTATTAAGATATATACGACATAACGAGTCTAGAGCAACATTAGAAAAATCAACATACAACAAATTGTATAGAAACATTAGTGGGATTGAAATAAATCCATCAGTAGCTGAAGTAGCGATGCTTAGGACACTTTTAGAGGGCGGAAATGAGAAAAATATTTTATGCGCTAATGCGCTTAAGCAAATCGACCAAATATCGAATATTGCAAAAGAATTTGGTATACTCGAAGTAGAGTTTAGAAAAAAATATGATTTGATTTTAACAAATCCTCCATTCGGTACACAAGGTAGAATTACAGATAAAAAAATATTAGCTAGTTACCAACTTGGTTATAAATGGAAATACAATGACAAAAAATGGATTAAAACAAATTTGTTGCAAATTGGTCAGTCTCCAGAAATATTGTTTATTGAACGTTGCGTCGACTTATTGAAAATCGGTGGCAAACTAGGGATCGTTTTACCTATAGGAATATTTGCAAACCCGAGCCTTGGATATGTGAGAGAATTTCTAAATAGCCATACAAAAATTATCGCAATCATTGATTTGCCTCCAGAAACATTTATACCATACGGTACCGGGGTAAGAACGTCCTTGCTATTTGTTCAAGTTCTTGACGAAAAAATATTAAAGCAGGAAATGGATAAAAATTATCCTGTTTTTTTTGGAATTTCAAGCAAAATAGGATATATGGGTAATAAAAAAGGTTCGGTTATATATAAAAAAGACTCGAATGGTAATATAATTAAAGATTTAGAAGGAAGGCCAATAATAGATGAAGATTTATCTCAGATTCGCAAAGATTATGAACAATTGATGCAGACGGGTAATATTGAGAAAGATAATACTTATTGTGTCAGACACAGCGAGCTCAATAAACGGCTAGATGCACAATATTATAGAGGCGACTATGTTAAGTTGAGAAGAAAATTGCTCCAAATGAAAGCAGTTCCATTAAAGGATATAGTTACAATGTTATCAAGTAGAAGTTCTCAACTTTCAAGACCTGGTACAACAATTCGCTATATAGAATTATCTGATGTCAATCCGCTATATAACGAGATCGTATCCTATAAAGAACTATATGCTCATGACGCACCCAGCAGGGCTTCGTTCGAAGTACACGAAGGCGATATAATAACCGCTGTTTCTGGGAATTCGACGGGAACAAAAAATCATGCATCAGCCTTGGTTACCAAAGAATTTAATGATTGTATTTGTACAAATGGATTTCGTGTATTAAAGACAAATAATAAGATAAATCCCTTTTATTTATTAGCATTTATGCGTACAGATTATTTCCTGAAACAAATGTATCAGAAAAGAACCGGTGCTGCTATACCAGCAGTATCGGATGATGGCCTTAAAGAAATCCTAATATTATTGCCGAGCATTGAAAAACAAGAAAAAATTGCAAAAAAAGTTAAAGAAAGCTTCGAATTACGCGCAAAATCACGGTTATTATTAAGTGAAATTGAGGCATTTTAATTAGGGGAATACATCCAATTTTCAAAAATAGGATCTAAATAATGTCAAAATACTATACCCCAAAACGTACAAGAAATCTTTATGATCCAAGCAGTAAGATGCCCTATAAGCTGAGCAGATCAGCTATAGAACTTTTTATGGAATGTCCACGGTGTTTTTATATAGATAAACGATTAGGTACGAGGCGACCTCCCGGTTTTCCGTTTAGCTTAAATAGCGCAGTAGATAATTTGCTGAAAAAAGAATTTGATGCTCTGCGTGCAAACAAAGAACCGCATCCATTACTTAAAGCAAATGGCGTTGTTGGAATACCTGCTATGAACGATAAGCTCGATGAATGGCGCAATAATTTCAAAGGCGTACAATACAAGCATGAGAAAACCAACCTTTTGATTTACGGAGCCATAGATGATGTATTGGAAACACCAAGTGGTGAATATGTACTAATTGAGTTTAAAGCAACCAGCAAAAGCGAGCCCATTACCGGATTAACAGCAGATCATCATGAAGGATATAAACGCCAGGTCGAAATGTATCAGTGGCTTTTGCGTAAAAATGGCTATAAAGTATCCGATACAGCTTATTTCTTCTACTGCAACGGATTGAGAAATAAGAAATCTTTTGACAAGAAACTCGACTTTGAAATATCTCTTATTCCATATAAAGGTTCCGATAAGTGGATAGAAGAAGCCATATTAACCGCATATAATTGTCTTATAAGTGACAAGTTGCCGACCGCAGGCGATGATTGCGATTTTTGCGCGTATCGAAAAGCAGTAAAGTCCCATTTTCAAAAATAGGATGTGTTCCTAGTTAGAATATAGAAATGAACAAAACTAGAAAAGATGGTTTAGAATTTATAAGAAAAAAGACAGGTAAGTTACCCGAAGACCCTATTGCGGTTTCGAAGTATTATCGGGCTGAAGAAGCATGGCCTAAGATACCTGTTTGGTGGCACGATATCCCTCTTAAAAAAATACAAGATAAGAAATATAAATATATACACTTGCTGTGTCGCCATAAGAAAGGAAAGTGTTTTTATTATATGCGAGTTCCCACTCTTTTCATAAGGAAGAATTTGAGATTTTTAAAGATCTGTATTGTTAATAGAAAAAAAGTAATGCGTTTGCATCTCTCGGCCTTGACATGTTGTAAATTTCACGATGTGCGCGGTACACAAAAACTCAGCTTTCGGCAGTTTCAAAAATAACTTGTCTGCCGGCAGGCAGGGATGTGTTCCCAATAAAAAAAGACGGGACAGGTAACAATTGGGGAAAGGGACAAGTTGAAGGGCGAACTTTAAACGGTACAAAGATTAATTGGGACACCCGGGAGATCGGAATAAGCCCCGTCCCAAAGCACAGACTATGGCTTTTGATTGAGGTTTTCACTATAGAATGGTACAATAACGTTTATATTTACGAGGGAGATTCGACATATATGTCAGGAAGTAATACTTTATGTAATTATCCCTACCCCATATATGTGTCATCGAAATTATATGTTGGGCAGATTGCTTCTACACTATTAGATTACGAACGCTTGTTATCTAATCCTGGAATAGCACCAATACATTGGAAAGATTCATGTATTGGATCAGAGTTATCGTTACATCAGTTATCTCCATATATAGGCAAGCTTAAAAGCTGTATTGCTAGTGATTTGGTTGATAAATATTCAAAACGAGGGGATTTAGTTATCGATCCGTTTTCGGGTTCAGGAACAATCGCTTTAGAGGCTGCGATTAAAGGAAGACGTGTATTTGTGGCAGATATAAGCCCTTATTCAAAAGTTTTATCTAAAGCTAAACTTTCAGCGCCATCTTCTTTAGGTAGAGCCTTGGATAGAGCAGATAGAGTCTTAGAATATGCTGAAAAACGTAAAAATCCTGATCTAAGAATTGTGCCTAGCTGGGTTAGAAAATTTTTTAATTCCAAGACGTTAAAAGAAGCAATAAAGTTTTCTTTAGTTTGCCAAGAATTGGATGAAAACTTTTTACTTGCTTGTTTTTTAGGAATTCTTCATCATCAACGTCCTGGCTTTCTTTCTTATCCAAGTAGCCATTTAGTCCCTTATTTACGAAATAAAAAGTTTCCTTGTAAGAACTATCCAGAATTGTATCAATATCGCTCTTTACGACCACGAATTATGGCAAAAATAAAACGAGCTTATAGGCGTTTTCCTGCGGATATTTCATCTTCTTCTTGGGAATTTCGTCAAAGTTCCATTCAACACCTTTCGCTTCCAAATTCCATTGATTGCATTATTACTAGCCCTCCTTACATGAATACACTTAACTATGGACGGGATAATCGGTTACGCTTGTGGTTCCTTGATCCATGCGGAAAAAGAAAGGTTGATAATCCTGTCACACAGAGTCAAGAGGTTTTTCAGTCAGCCATCGTTACTATGGCTAAAAAGATCGAGAGTGCTCTCAAAAGTTATAAATATTGCATTATTGTGGTAGGCGAAACAGCATTGCAGCATAAAAGAATTCTTTTATCAAGAATAATCTGTCGTATATTTAATGATTTTGCTCCATCCTTAAGACTTATTTCATTAATTCGCGATGATATTCCCGATATTCGTAGAGCACGTAAAGATTGCCGTGGAACTAAGGCGGAACATATTTTAGTTTTTAGAAAGATTTAATATGCATAAGAATTTACCTGATCCAAATTATTTTTTAAATAGAAAAATTCCTAGCATGGAGGATTATGAGATCGTAGAATTTAAAGGTAAAGGTAATAATGCTCTCGTTTTTAGGGCACATTCAGACAAGGCCAATAATGATTTTGCTTGTAAAATAATCCCAAAAGCAAATTTAGCACAGGGTTGGAAAGCTGAAATTGATAAGGCTAATATACTAAAAACTAGAATCGTTGTTAAATTCTCGCATCTGGGAGATTGGATTGATAAAAATAATGGGATAGAATGTATTTACTTGATATCCGAGTTTGTTAATGGTGCAACTCTCGAAAAATATGCAAAACAACAGAAAGGGCTTATCTCTGTATCATTTATTGAATTGTTCTTGAAAGCAATATTTTCTTTCTTTAATGATATGCAGAGATGTCGCGTTGATCATGGCGACTTGCACGCAAAGAACATTATGGTAGAAGATAGATCGGATCAATTAGGAGAAGATGATCACGCTTTTCGCGTTACAGACTTTGGTGTTACAACTGCCACAAGTGGCGGAACTGCTAAAGATGATTATGAGCAACTTGCCACAGTGGTTAGATTATTATTGGCAAACGTGAATTACTCTTTGGCTTCTTCCCGCGATAAATATGTTTTTAATATTATTAACGATAATTTTTTAGCGCGGCATCTCACAGAAAGAGATACCACTAGAGATTCTTTGGCAAGACAGCCTTCAAAACTTTTTAAGCGCCTTGAAAAAGCTGATGAGGATTTTGTTGTAGAGCAGCGTAAGGTTAGTCAAGAAGCCAGATTAGTTACACCTTTTGATTATCTAAGCTGTGAGCAAATCGGTGATTCGCACTCATTGTTAAAAGCCTTGTATTCCCGTATGTTTCTTGGTTTGCAGCAAATAGAAAGTAGAAATAATTTGGTTTTAACTGGTCCTCGTGGTTGTGGTAAAAGCACTGTTTTTAAGAGTTTAAGTTTGCGGCATCGTAGTCTTGTTAGTGATAATGATCCTAAAGAGATCCAATATATTGGTATTTATTATCGATGTGACGATTTATACTTCGCTTTCCCTCGTTATACATTACCGGATAAACCAACTGCATATGATATTCCCATGCATTATATCACGTCAGTATTACTTCACGAAGTATTAGACACGGTAGAGTTGTGGTCACGACATCATTTCAGTGATGAATTTGCAAAGAATGAAGGCTATGTTGCAACTAAAATATGGGATGTGCTAAGTCTTGAGCCTCCTCGTGAGCCAGGGGTAAATACTTTTAAGGCTATTAGGTTTCGTCTTCAAAAAGAGATGCGACGCGCTGCAAAGAAGCAGCGTTTTATCAGTACTGAGCAGCCTATTGGTTATTATTTTGGCCCAGAGATTTTATTGCGCAGTTGCGAGACAATGATAAAAATGTTTTCTTTTCTTCAACAAAGGCCATTTTATTTTTTTGTGGACGATTACTCAATACCTAAGATTACCTCTAAACTTCAAAGAAATCTTAACCGCCTATTAATGCAAAGATCCTCTAGCTGTTTTTTTAAAATTTCTACAGAAAGCCCCATTTCATATATGCGTTCTGATATTGACGGCAAGGAGTATGTTGAAGGGAGGGAATTTGAATTACTTAATTTGGGTTTAGTATATTTAACAGCTCAGCCTCATAAAATCTTATTATTTCTAGAAGATGTTTTTACCCGGCGATTTAAGACTATACCTGAATATCCTGTCTCAAAGTTAGAAGAGTTAGTGGGCAATTATAAGTTACCTCCCGCTAATGATATGGCTTTGGCATTCCGAAATGGAGAGAAGCCTGAGTTGTGGGGTAAAGAGGTGCTGGGTAAATTGTGTAGTGGAGATATTTTTTATATAATTAGTTTAGTTAAAAGAATGGTTGCGGCTATTGGAGAACAAGCAGGACTATCTTCTCTTAAGGATTCCCCAAAAATTTCTAAAGATTTTCAAAAGAGAGCTATTCGAGAAGAAGCAGGAAGTTTTATGAATTCACTGAGAGGAATTAAGGATGGAGAGCAGCTTGTCGAAGTGGTTACTGCCTTTGGAAAAGTTGCTCATTCGTATATGAGATTCAAAAATTCTAAGAATGAAGAGAGGAATCCCCCTTATTTAGCATCTCGCATTGAGCCTCTCGAAGAATTAAAGCTTAGTAGTTATGCTCATGTAATTTATAGTGAGTTGCTTCGGTATTCACTCTTCATTGAAGACCCGCGTGGTAAAAGTCGAAGAGGCAGAATAGTACCGCGACTCTTTTTGCGGAGAGCCCTTCTACCACATTTTAATTTAACTTTTAGCAATAGGGATTCGATTCAATTAGCTAATAAAGATTTTGAATCACTTTTAATGCATCCCAAAAAATTTGAGAAAACTTTTGAATTGCGAAAACCTGAAGATTCTTCACAGATGATTATGAAAGATTTATTCAAAAATCCTACAGATAATAGCAATTAGGAATTTAGCCAATGAGTAGAATTGAACGAATAGATAACAAGTTGAGCATGATAGCTAAGTCCAAAATTATACAACTAGATGAAGTTCAGATGAGTGAGGGGGATGTATTCCTTCTATGTGCAGGATTTGAGAATCGGGCATTAACTGTATTAGAGCGGCTGATATGCTCTGGCAGAACCGGTTTCATGATAGTGATTATAAAATATCTTCCATACGTAAAGGAAAATAGATTTGAGGAAATTAAAAAGTTATGTGAGCAATCAAAACTAAAGATGGTCGAGTTAACATATGATCGACACAACCCCGCTGGAATCGGCAAGGAAATAATTGATATTTTAAAAAAGATAAAAGGACATATATACATTGATATATCCGCTATGTCACGGTTACTTATAGTGCAGACCATCGTTGCGCTTAGTCGTTCATCTCTAGGTCTGAAGAATGTTACAATTCTTTATGTGGAGGCTTTAAGGTACCCCCCTAATTACGATGAAGTAAAAAATGTTATTGAAAAAAATACTCCCGATTCCATCTATCGAACAATGTTCATTTCGTCTGGAGTATTCGAGGTAACTGTGGTGCCTGAGCTATCATCTGTGGGATTGCAAGGGCAACCAATTAGATTAGTGACTTTTCCTTCTTTTAATGCACATCAACTTGCAGCACTCCGTGCGGAATTACAGCCATCTAGTTTTAGTTTTATTCATGGGATACCTCATTTACCTGAAAATGCTTGGCGGCCAGAGGCTATAAAAAAGTTAAATCATATTGAAGAAATTTTACGAAGAGAAGATATGAATGCAAGTACTTTTGATTATCGCGAGACATTAGATTGCCTTTTAACGACTTATGGAACACATGGCGTAATGGAACGTTTAATTCTATCTCCGATAGGTAGTAAACTGCAGACTGTCGCAGTAGGTATTTTTAAGTCATTTCTAGAGGACATTCAAATTGCTTATCCTACCCCTCGTACGTTTGTTTCTCCTACCGATTACACAAAGGGAGTACGTGCTATTTACAGTTTATGCTTGCAAGATTTTTGTATTTGATTTTCCTACCTATTCAGCAATCACAATCGGACGGCTTTATCCCGAAGTATCGGGATTCCGTATCGCCCTTTATAGGCCTGTTTTCCTTAAAAAAATCAAACACCTTTTAAAAGTTTTTTGGCTCCTCCTACGTTGAATTGCTTACACGTTCAGCTACGTAGGACTCTGCAAACATTCCTTTTCCAAAAAAGTAAAATCTTCACAATTTTCCCTTGACTTCTTTTGTGAAAAATGGTACAAAGTCTGTGAAGGTTGTTACAGATGGGACAGAAGAAAATACCCGAAAGCACAATACCGCGGTTGGTTGTATACTTACGAGAAATCACAGCGCTTGCAAATATGAATATTCGGACCATATCGTCTGCCGAATTGGGGGAGAGAGTAAACTTAAGTGACGTGCAGGTCAGAAAGGACCTCGGGTATTTCGGCCAGTTCGGTGTAAGCGGTTCGGGATACGATACGACTGAACTAAAAGCCGCGTTAGAGAAGATACTGGGCAAGAATAAAACATGGAATGTGGCAGTTGTCGGGGTAGGGCACCTGGGTTCAGCGCTTTTGGCATATCCCGGATTTAAGAAACACGGGCTTAATCTGCTGATTGCATTTGATTCTGACACAAAAAAGATAGGAAAATCCATGAGCGGTGTCGCGATACAGTCTACAGATGAAATGCCAAAGGCAATCAAAGATAAAAAGATTTCTATAGGGGTTGTAGCTGTTCCCGCCGAACGCGCTCAAGAGGTTGCGGATAAACTTGTTTCAGCCGGCATTAAATGTATTCTGAATTTTGCACCTGCTTCGCTTAATGTACCGGAAGATATCAAGGTAAAGGATGTAGATCTTTCAAGAGAGCTTGAAACGCTCTCTTATTTTTTAGTCAATAAAAAATAACATGCATTATATTTCCCAAAATAATTTTTTTAAACTACTTGATGCATTAAAATCCAGTTATGAAGTTTACGTTCCTATAAAAAAAGGTGAACAGCGTTTTTACAAAAAATATATTGAACCTACGGATGACATCGTAATCGGCGAGGTAAGGCCGTTTGAGCCGGTTAAGGCCTTCTTTGCGCAAGCAAGGGAAATAGTCGCAGAAGGTTTTAAAGATGATATACCGCACAGCTCTGATAAGCCGTTTGCTATTATAGGAGTAAAAGCCTGCGACCTTAAAGGTTTTAAAGTCCAGGACCACGTATTTAAGAATCACGATTATCAGGATCCATTCTACATTAAAAATCGCGAACAGAATCTTATAATAAGCGCAGATTGCACCTCTGTCATTGATACATGTTTTTGTCTTGCCTTAGGCATTAAACCCCATCCCCAGGAAGATTTCGATATCAATCTTTCCGAGATTAAAAGAGGCTTTGTTACAACGACGGGCTCCGATAAAGGAAAAGAGCTCCTTAAAAGATATTCTTCTTTATTTCAGGAAGCGGCCAAGGCAATTATTAATAAAAAAGAGCTGCAAAGAGCCAAGGTTATCGAGAAGGTAAAGGAGAATATCAGAGAGAATAAGGTGCCGCGTGAAGACTTATATAAAGGTATTATAGAGAGGAACTATGAATCTGATATCTGGCCGGAAGAGGCAAAGGAATGCGTAGAATGCGGGGCATGTAATACTATCTGTCCAACATGCCACTGTTTTCTCTTATATGACGAGAAAGATGATAAAAAGATGGAGCGTTTACGTATCTGGGATTCGTGTATGGTAAAGGATTTTGCGAGTGTCGCCGGAGGCGCTAATCCAAGGCCAAAGCTCTGGATGAGACTCCGAAACAGATTTGAGAAGAAATTCGACTTTTTCCCGAAAGTTGCCGATATTTATGCTTGCACAGGATGCGGCCGCTGCATATCCGCGTGTCCGGGAAAGATTGATATAAGGAAAGTCCTAACGAGATTAGTAGGAAATGTATAGATCCAAGAATCCATATAGGCCAATCAAGACAGAGGTTCTCGACGTTATAAAAGAAACACCCACCATAAAAACCTTAAAGCTTAGGCCGGAAGAACCAATAAGCTTTAAGACAGGTCAATTTATAGAGTTAACAATACCGGGAATAGGCGAGGCGCCTTTTACGCCTTCTTCGAAACCTTTTGTAACCGATGAGATGGAAGTAACCGTAATGAAGGTGGGTAAGGTTACCGAGGAAATTCACCGGCTTAAAAAAGGTGATACCGTGGGATTGAGGGGGCCTTTTGGAAGCGGTTATCCGTTGGATGATTTTAAGGGTAAAGAGGTGCTGGTTGTGGGCGGGGGATGCGGTTTTGCGCCACTTCGGAGCCTGATGTATTCCCTTTTTGGCATGAGCGGGGAATTTAAGAAGTTATTTTTCAGGGGCGGGTGTAAAAATCCCTCGGAATTTTTGTATAAACAAGAGATAGAAGAATGGACGAAGAGAGAAGACCTAAATATCGCGCTTACGGTTGATACAGGCGACGAAACGTGGAAGAGAAACGTCGGCCTTGTGACCACTATCTTAGATAACGTAGAGATGGATTACAAAGATGGTATTGCGATCGTCTGCGGCCCCCCGATAATGATGAAGTTTGCAACTAAGAAACTACTGGATATGGGTTTTGAAGAGAAGAATCTCTATCTTTCCATGGAAAAGAATATGTCCTGTGGTATCGGCAAGTGCGGCCATTGCAGGATAGGGATATATTACGCATGCAAGGACGGCCCTGTTTTTCAGTATAGCAAGATAAAAGATTTTCCGGAGATTTGGGAATAATGGACAAAAAGCTATTTATTGACCTCGATATATGCGCCGCAGGCGAGTGTAAAGAGTGCGAGATTAAATGTAGCTATTTGTATCATCCGGATAACAACGGTATTATTTCCATTGCTGAACTTGTAACTTACGCCCTCGTCTGCCGAAAATGCGAAGAGGCGCATTGTGTAAATGCATGTCCGGTTGAGGCCCTTGAGCAGCAAAAAGATAAAGACAAGTTGTTGGTAAGGCATAATATGCGTTGCATCAGCTGTAAATCGTGCTCTCATGCCTGTCCTTACGGGAGTATTTATCCGGAACTCGTTCCTCTATTAGACCATAATTGTGATTTTTGCCTTGATAGAAGGGATGAAAAGGATGAGCCTTTATGTATAAAAACCTGCTCTTACGGGGCGCTAAGCTTAAAGATGGGCGATATTAAATTGGATGAAAATACTTTTCTCGTAGGAGATTACCTGATGGTTCATTCTACGCATTGGGATAGGGAAAAGGTATGATTTACATAGTTTACCTGATATTTTACGGATTTTTGGTAACTGCGATAATCGGGCTTTTAGCCAGCTGGATTGATAGAAAGGTTACGGCAAGGGTCCAGTATCGGGTGGGGCCTCCGATTTTGCAGCCATTAATAGATATTATAAAGCTTTCGGGAAAGGAAACGCTTATTCCGAGAGGGGTTTCAAAAATAACCTTTTTGGCAGCGCCCCTTGTCGGATTATCAGGCGTGATATTGGTTTCCACTTTGTTGTGGGTAAATAATATAAACCAGAGCAATAGTTTTATGGGAGACCTGATAGTAGCGATATATCTTCTGGCTATTCCTTCCATAAGTATTATTATGGGCGGTTTTGCGTCAGGGAATCCGCTCGCAAGCCTCGGGGCCTCGCGTGAAATGAAACTTATCTTAAGTTACGAACTTCCCTTCGTGCTCGCGGTATTTGTTCCTGTGATAAGATCCGGATTTGCCATCAAACTCGGCCAGATTTTAACTTTTCAAGCTGAGAATGGGGTTATTGTCGGAAGCTGGTCAGGGGCTCTGGCTTTAATTGTTGTTATACTCTGCATGCAGGCAAAACTGGCGCTCGTTCCCTTTGATATGCCGGAGGCAGAAACAGAGATTATGGGCGGGACGCTAATAGAATATTCCGGTTCCGGGCTTGCCGTTTATCGCCTTATGAAGAATATGCTTTTATTTACACTGCCTTTCTTTGTGATAATTCTCTTTATGGGCGGGTTAAGGCTGGATGGTATGCACCTTTTATACGGGATATTAAGATATGTCGGATTGGTGGCGCTTATAACGGTTATACGAAATACCAACCCGCGCGTAAGAATCGACCAGGCCGTCAGGTTTTTCTGGGGGCCGGTAACTGTCATTGCGATAATAGCGGTTGTGTTGGCGTTTAGGGGTTTATAATATGGGCGTAAAATTAAAGGCATTGTTAAAATCACCCTGGGTATTTCATCTTTCTACCGGAAGTTGCAATAACTGTGATATCGAAATATTAGACTGCCTTACGCCGAGATTCGATATCGAAAGGTTCGGCATGCTTTTGGCGGGAAGCATAAAGCACGCCGACGTACTTCTCGTTACAGGTTCCGGTAACAGAAAATCCATGGAAAGGGTAAAACGATTATATGAACAGGTGCCAAAACCCTGCCTGGTGGTTGCCATTGGCGAATGTTCCTTATCGAGAGGCATGTTTATACATAGCTATAATTGCCCTGTACCTGTAGATAAGGTTATACCGGTTGATGTCTATATACCCGGATGCCCCCCTAAACCGGAGGCGATTATTGCCGGGGTTGTGAAGTTGATAGGGAAAGTTGGAGGGAAATGAGAAGAGAAGAGGTTTTAAAAGATATAAGGGAGAGATTTAAGGAAGATATTCTCGACATCATCGATAAATCTCCGAAGAGGGTATACATAGAGATTAAACCCGATTCGATAAGAGAGGTTGCGAAATACATTTTTAAGGATTTGGGCGCAAGGTTTAATATTGCTTCAGGGGTGGACGCAAGGGAGCATATGGAGATTCTTTATCATTTTACTTTTGAAGATATAAATCTGTTGATTTCATTTCGAGTAAAGCTCGAAAAATCGAAATTAGAGATAGATTCACTCGCATCTGTCTTTGAAGGCGCAAACTGGATAGAGAGAGAGATTCACGAACTTTTAGGTATAAATTTTAAAGGCCATCCCGATTTGAGAAAATTGCTTTTACCTGACAACTGGCCCAAAGGCGTGTACCCTTTAAGACGTGATTACAAAGAGTGGGATAAGAAGGCGATTAGGGATAGGGGAGTGTAAATGGCGAAGACAATAATTCCGATAGGCCCGTATCATCCTTTACAGGAAGAGCCGGAATTTTTTACTCTTACCGTTGACGGTGAGCGTGTCGTAGATATAGATGTGAGGATAGGGTATAATCATAGAGGCATAGAGAAGCTCTCCGAGATGAAGACCTTTGACCAGTCCACCTTTGTTATTGAAAGAATATGCGGTATATGTTCTACAAGCCATCCCTTTGCTTACACAAGGGCAGTAGAGGATATTATCGGTGTAGAGGTACCCGAGAGAGCAAAATATATAAGGACTATAATTGCTGAAGGCGAAAGGATACATTCGCATCTATTGTGGTTAGGTCTTGCCGGCCACTTTTTAGGATATAATACAGTCTACATGTGGGCGTGGAAACTGAGAGAGGAAATCCTGGATGTAATGGAGATTCTCTCCGGAAACAGAAATAACTATGCCATGTTTAAACCCGGTGGGGTAAGAAGAGATATTAAATCCGGAGATATTCCCGGCGTGATTAAGAAAATAGATTCTATCGTGCCGACGCTAACAATGCTTAAGAAAGCCGTTATCGATGACCCTGTTTTACACGCTCGCACAAAAGGAATAGGCGTCCTTTCTAAAGAAGATGCCATAAATTATAGCGCTCTTGGCCCTACATCGCGAGCTTCGGGAGTAGCTAGAGATGTAAGAAAAGATTCTCCCTACGGAGTTTATGATAAAGTAGAATGGGACATGATAGTTACGCAAAATGGCGATGTCTTTGATAAAGCGGTTGTGAGGATACTGGAAGCTTTTGAGTCGATAAAGATAATGAAATACTGCCTTTTAAAGCTGCCTAAAGGAGAAATAGATTTAAATATAAAGAACATCCCTCCCGGAGAAGGTATCGGCCATATCGAGGCACCGAGGGGCGAGGTATTTCACTATGTAAGGTCTGACGGCACAAATAGACCCGTCCGGCACAAAGTAAGGGCGCCTACGTTTATGAATTTACCTACATATAAAGCAACCGTTGTAGGAGAAACAATATCAGATGCGACAATAATTCTGGCTGCTATCGACCCGTGCTATTGCTGTACGGAACGAATGGCAGTACGAAATATAAAAGGAAAGAAACTATATAATGGAGAGGACTTGATTAAGCTTTCGCAGGAGAAGACCGAGAAAGTAAGAAGAGGCCTAAAATGAAAGAGAAAATTATTGCGAATCTCAAGAAAATGACAGACGTTCTCTCAGAGATGGTCGGCCTTGTATATCAGGGGTTCATAGAAAATGATGCTCATTATTTAAACAGGGCGTTAAACAAAGAGCGCATAATGGATGATTTTGAAAAGGAGATAACTGCCTCCATTGTCCAGGTTTTCAAGACGCTGGATAAAAAAAAGCAAAAAGAATTTGTTTTACTTGAACAAACTGCGCAAAATATAGAACGAATGGGCGATGAATTACGTTCTTTAATGGAACGCATAGAAATTAAGATCGCAGAAAACCTTTTCTTTAGTGAAATGGGCGTAGAGCAATATAAAGAAACTTTTGAAAAAATGAGAAAATCTGTAAACCTGACTATAGAGTTTTTAAATGAAGATAAACACGAACTTTTAAAAATGATATTAAAAAATGGCGATGAAATTAAAGAAACAGTTGAGAAATATAGAACAGAACATCTTGAGCGTCTGGCAAAGGGTATTTGCGAGCCGCGCGCCGCGAACATGTATTTTGACATGCTTGATTTTACGGGGAATATTGCTCGCCATTGCACTAATATAGCGAGAATCTATAAGGAAAAATATGGATTTAGAATTTTTTAGATTTGATAATCTATCCAATTTTGTAGGGATATTCATAGTCTTCTTTTCTTTGCTGATTATCATTTATTCTTTTGGTTTCATGCGCAAAAGAAAAGGGCTCGCCGGCTACTACCTATATATAATCCTTACGTTGATTGCCTCCTTAGGAGTTGTCTTTTCCAATAACCTCATTTTACTTATGGTATTCTGGGGATTTTTAGCGTTTCTTCTATATTTGTTGATTGGTTTCGGACAAAAGAAAAACACACATTATACGGCTAAGAAAGCGTTTATAATAATTGGCGGTAGTGATGCTCTTATGCTGTTGGGATTGGCTTTAATCTGGCGTCTTGCAGGAACACTCCAGATGGATAAATTGAGCATAGCGCTAAATACAAAACCTGCTATCTGGGCCTATCTTTGTCTGGCAATAGGCGCATTTGCTAAAGCAGGGGCTATGCCTCTACATACATGGGTTCCTGATACTGCCGAAGATGCGCCTACTCCTGTAACGGCATATTTGCCCGCATCTTTAGATAAGCTTCTTGGAATATACTTCTTGGCCAGGATTTCTATGAATGTTTTCCAGATGAATAACGCTATGAATACGTTTTTGATGGCATTAGGCAGCTTCACAATTGTTGCCGCAGTTATGATGGCACTTATTCAGCATGATTTAAAGAGACTTTTAGGCTATCACGCCGTAAGCCAGGTCGGATATATGGTGTTAGGAATAGGGACCGGTAACCCGATAGGTATAGCCGGTGGATTGTTTCATATGCTAAACAATGCTATATATAAATCGTGCCTCTTTTTGGGCGGTGGCGCGGTAGAGAAAAAGGCCGGAACCACCGATTTAAAGAAATTGGGCGGGTTTGCTAAAATTATGCCGATTACCTTTGTTACGTTTTTAATCGCTTCGTTCGCAATATCAGGCGTTCCGCCTTTTAACGGCTTTGCTTCAAAATGGATGGTCTATCAGGGAGTGATAGAGACAGCCAAAAATGGCGGGCATCTGTGGATAATATGGCTTGTTGCCGCTCTTTTTGGTAGCGCCCTTACCCTTGCGAGTTTTATGAAACTCGTGCACACTGTATTTTTGGGCCAGCCCTCAAAAGCCCACAGCCAAGAGCCAGGAGCTCGCAGTCCTAAAGAAACCGGGCCGACCATGTGGATTCCAACCGTTATCTTAGCGGCGTTATGTATTATTTTCGGCGTTTTTGCTTACAGAGTACCACTAAGGATGTTTATCTTACCAAGTTTAAATCAGGCTGTGACCTTTTCCGGCACGTGGTTTTCGAGCCTCGCCGGTATTCTGTTATTGGCAGGGATTGCAATTGGTTTTATAATTTATCTTTTAGGTTCAGCAGTTAAGACAAGAGAGGCGCAAATATTTGTGGGCGGAGAAATTCTAAGCGATGTACCACAAATGAGGGTTTCAGGAGTCGAATTTTATAATACAATAAAAGAAATCGGTATATTAAAAATTATCTATAGATTAGCAGAAAAGAAGGCATTTGATATTTATGAGCTGTTAAAGAAATTCTGCTTCATATTTACCAGGATATTACGCTTTATCCATACGGGGATTTTGACTACATATCTTATCTGGATATTATTGGGAATGATAATTCTGTTTTTCGTTTTAATGAGATAAATGATGATTGAGCTATACATACTTTTATTATTTATGATTGCGGCTGCCTTTATTGCAGTCCAGATAAAGGACCTTCTCTCTTCCATTATTGCCGTGGGAGCAGCAGGGCTTGCTTTATCGGTAGCGTTTTTAATCTTAAAAGCGCCGGACCTGGCTATTACTCAATTAGTAGTAGAAATTCTTTGTCTTATTATCTTAATCAGGGCTACAGTAAAAAGAGACACTGCATCAACCAAAGATTTCCGCGGCTTTCTTACCACAATAGTGAGCCTGGTGTTTATCGGGGTATTTCTCTTCTTTGCCTATCTTGCCTTAAAGGAGCTGCCTGATTTTGGCAAGCCCATAATGAGGGTAGCCGCCAATTTCATCGAGATGGGACAGGCAAAGACCGGTGCCAGCAATTTAGTTAGCTCAGTGATTTTAGATTTCCGTGCTTATGATACATTGGGTGAAGCAACAGTGCTATTTACAGCGGTAATCGGCACATTAGCGATTTTGCGCCGAATCGGGCGTAAGAAAAAAGATGAGGTCGTTAAAGAAAATGACTAAAAATAGCAAAGGCATGACTTTAATTGTCAAGACCATCACCCGGCTTACAGTTGGGCTGATACTTTTATATGGTATCTATATAGTGCTGCACGGACATCTCACGCCTGGAGGAGGATTTGCGGGCGGAGTGATAATTGCTCTTTCATTTGTCCATCTGATGTTGGCTTTTGGCAAAGAGGTAGCTTTAAAGAAGGTTTCCCGTCCCATAGCCAGTTTATTTGAGAGTATCGGTGCGCTTATGTTTCTTTCTATTGCGGTAATTGGCTTTGTTGGAGGATATTTCTTTTTGAACTTTTTTATAAATAAAGGTACCCCATTTAAACTTTTCAGTGCAGGGATTATGCCTTTATGTAATATCGCTATCTCATTTAAGGTGGGAGCAGGTCTTTTTGCTATATTTGTGGCTCTGGTGTTATTAAAGATAGATTCGGAGGATAAAGAAAGATGATTTACCTTTTGTGCCTTGTGCTTTTTTCTATCGGATTATATTGTATCCTGGTAAAAAGAAACTTGATTAAGATCATTATAGGCTTAGTAATAATGGAATATGCCGTGAATCTTGCATTTATCTTGTTCGGTTATCGGCTTGGCGGCCGGGCGCCAATACTGGCCCAGGACCAGACAATAAAGAATATGGTTGACCCTTTACCGCAGGCTTTAGTTTTAACAGCCATAGTTATCGGACTGGCAACTACTGCTTTAATAGTGGCAATCGCAGTCAGAATTTATGATAGATATAAGACTTTTGACATAACAAAGATAAGGAGACTGAAGGGTTGAATATTATTCCTCTATTTGTAGTTATACCGTTAGGCAGCGCATTTTTGATTTCTCTTTTGGGTAAGAGGATAAAAGGTTTGCCCGATTCCTTAGCCAATTTAGGAACACTTCTTATGGCAGGCCTTTCTATATATTCTATATTTTTAATCAAAGAGGTAGGTGTTCAGGTGTATAAGGTAGGCGGATGGACTCCACCAATAGGTATTTCTATGGTCTTGGATGGCTTAAGCTCTTTTATGTTAGTTACGGTTAATTTGACCGCCTTTTTGATAACGCTATTTTCCATAAGCTATATGAAAAAATACACAGCCAAATGGAAATTTTATACGCTATTTATGCTCATGCTGGGGGGCATGAACGGCGTGATTATTACAGGAGATATGTTTAACCTCTTTGTCTTTTTAGAAATTGCTGCGATTGCGAGCTATGCCCTGGTGGCTTTTGGCATTGAGCACGAGGAGCTCGAAGCGTCATTTAAGTACATGGTAATGGGAGGGGTTGCATCACTTTTCATTCTTCTTGGAATTGCGCTTTTATATAGCCTTACTTCAACATTAAATATGGCTGATATGGGCCGAGTTTTAACTGCCCAGGGGCCAAGCAAATTAGTTCTATTTGTATCAGTACTATTCCTGGTGGGATTTGGCCTAAAGGCGGCGATAATGCCATTTCATGCCTGGCTTCCGGATGCCCATCCTTCAGCGCCGGCGCCAATTTCAGCTATGCTTTCCGGGCTTTTGATTAAGGTGCTGGGTATCTATGCATTGATGAGAATATTTTTCAATGTGTTAGGAGCACAACCCGCAATTTTGGATATTTTATTAGTCTTAGGGACTATATCTATGGTAGCGGGAGCACTCCTGGCGATAGGGCAGGAAGATATAAAAAGGATGCTGGCATATTCCAGCATCAGTCAGATAGGATATATAGTTTTAGCAATGGGAATATGGACACCGCTTGCTATATTGGGCGCACTTTTCCATCTATTCAATCATGCCATATTTAAATCGCTTTTGTTTTTAAATTCCGGGGCAATAGAATATTCGACGGGAACGAGAGATTTAAGAGAGATGGGTGGATTAAATGCCCGAATGCCGCTAACCGGAACCACAAGTTTAATCGGCTCTATGTCAATATCCGGAATACCGCCTCTAAGCGGTTTTTGGAGTAAGTTGATTATTATCTTTGCCGCTATACAAAGCGGCCATTTTGTGCTGGCATTGATAGCTATTCTGGTGAGCGTTATAACATTGGCATATTATCTGAAACTGCAAAGATACGCCTTCTTTGGAAATCTGCAAGATAAATGGAAGCATATTTTAGAAGTGCCGTTTACTATGAAATTGTCGATGGTTATATTAGCCTTAATTTGTATAATGGCGGGTGCGCTTCTGCTTCCCGGCGTAAGAGAGATATTTCTTAAACCGGCGCAAGATGCTTTATATGCTGGAAAAGATTATGCCGCTACTGTATTTGAGAGTATAAGATGAAAAGCAAAATTGTTTTATTTATCGTGGGTCTTTTAGTGTGGCTCCTTTTGAGCTGGCCGGCTGATACTCAACATCTTTTAGTGGGAATTGTAATAGCCGGCTTCGTAGCTTTTATGACCGGGGATATGTTTGTCCAGAGGCCCCACCTATTTACACAGATTAGAAGATACTTATGGCTTTTGTATTATCTGCCAATATTTTTGTGGGAATGCATTAAGGCAAATTTAGATGTTGCCTATAGGGTAATTCATCCAGCTATGCCGATAAATCCAGGCATTGTGAAGGTAAAAACGACTTTGAAATCTGAGACTGGGCTAACTTTCCTGGCTAATTCTATTACTTTAACGCCGGGGACACTAACCGTGGATATAGACCAGGAAAGAGGATTTCTTTACGTCCACTGGATAGATGTAAAGGATAAGGATGTGGAGAAAGCGACAGAGATAGTGGTGGAACGCTTTGAGAGGATTTTAAAAAGGATTTTTGAATAGACGCCGTTGCGAGGAGCGACAGCGACGAAGCAATCTCAAAAGGTGTAAGGTATGAAAATATTTAGGTGGTTAATAGGCGTATTTGTTATATTAGGCATTTTGGCTGTGATTATATTTTATCCTCTAAAGATTCTTTTTTATCCCGACCTTCCTTTTATACCGCTATTTACACGTTGTCTTTTTATACTTTTGCTATCCTGCTTTCTCTGCCTTTACCGCATATTGAGAGGGCCAACGGCACCGGACAGAATTGTCGCCATTGATATATTGGGAATATTGATTGTCGGTTTCTGCGCACTTTTGTGTATTCCCACAGGCCGAAGCTGGTATATAGATATAGGAATAGCCTGGGCGCTACAGAGTTTTATCGGAACACTGGCATTAGCGAAATATTTAGAAGGAAAGGATTTTGATGAATGATATCTTAGGGATAATTTTTATTGGCGTAGGACTGGCCTTTGATTTCTTTGGATGTCTGGGCTTGTTGAGATTACCCGATGTATATAATCGTCTTCAGGCCTCTACAAAATGCGTGACTTTAGGAACGTGTAGCATATTGTTTGGTGTATTTTTAATGTTGGGACCTACTGCCGCAGGCATAAAGTCACTCTTATGTATTATATTTTTGATACTTACCACTCCAGTTTCCGCACACGCAATTGCGAGGGGTGCACACAGATCCGGGGTAAAACTCTGGGAAGGAAGCATTGTTGATAGGTATAAGGAAGATAAAGAGGGAGAGGCGTAATAGCTATAAGCTTTAAGCTATAAGCAGGAATAGATATGAAACTACCCAAGATTAGAGAACTTATAGAGGCGATAAAAGCAGTGATAAAAGGGCCTTACACGTCTAAATTTCCTAAGGTGCCGCATGAACCACATCCGAATTTCAGGGGCAGGCCCAAGTTTAATCAGGAGAAATGTGTAGGGTGCCTTGCGTGCGAAGAGGTTTGTCCGGTAGATGCTATTGCGCATAAAGATATAATCGATGACAAGGAAAAGCCGAAAAGGACAATGATTCATTATTCAGATACGTGCATATTCTGCGGCCAATGTGAAGCAGCGTGCATTGCCGAACATGAAGGGATTAAACAATCTAACGAGTGGGAACTCTCGTTTTTTGATAGAAAACGAGAAGGCCAGGAAACGATTGATAAGGAACTGCAACTTTGCGAGATATGCGCCTCGCCGATTGCATGTAAAGACCACTTAAAATGGATTTCTGAAAAGATAGGTGAATTAACATATTCGAGCCCTACCTTATACCTATCCCGCCTTAAAAGCCTTGGTATTATAGATGAAAATATCATATCTGCAATGAAAGATAAGGGCCGCTCCGACAGGGTAAAAATTCTATGTGCCCGTTGCAGGAGAGAAACAACCCTAACCACTAAATAAAACTAAAGGGGACGTTTCACTTTGCTATAATTATTTACAAACAAAGAAGTTGTAACATGCCATTTTCCAAAATCAAAAGGATAAAGGATATACTTAAAAGTGGAAAATGAGCGTTTATATCGTATTGCAATATAAGGAGTTATGACAAAGTGAAACGTCCCCTTATTTTCCAAGAGATATTGAGAGGTAGAGTTGTTATCGTCGGCATAGGTAATATAATAAAAGGTGATGATGGGTTTGGGCCGGCGCTCATTAAGAGATTGAATGGAAAAATAAAAGCGGTTTGCATCGATGCAGGCAGCGCGCCGGAGAACTACACGGGCGTTATTACAAAACAGAATCCAGATACGATATTGCTTGTTGATGCCGTACATTTGGATTTGCCAGGTGGCCGATACGAAATTTTAAAGCCAAAAGATATATTAAAAAGCGGTTTTACCACCCATGATATTTCACCCAGGATGTTCATCGAATATCTTGAGAGCCAGACCAGGGCAAGAATTTTTCTACTGGGAGTCCAACCGCAAAATATCT
This sequence comes from Candidatus Omnitrophota bacterium, assembly GCA_030605095.1. Taxonomy (GTDB): domain Bacteria; phylum Omnitrophota; class Gorgyraeia; order JABMRN01; family RBG-13-46-9. The sequence continues at coordinate 25,153 of JAUWBJ010000001.1, forward strand.
CTTTAGGAGATGAGATGTCCGATAGCGTTAAAATGGCGCTTGCTGAGATAGAAAGCTTGATAAAGGAGACAATCAATGCATGAGACACATCTAATACAACCGATAATAGAAGGCATATCCCAACACGCTAAAAAAGAAGGCGCAAAAGCCGTGTCAAAAGTAAGGCTTAAAATCGGTGAGTTTACAGGCGTTAAAGAGGATTCGTTCAAAGAGACTTTTTCTTCTCTGGCGAAGGGGACAATGCTTGAGGGTAGTGAACTTGAATTAACGTTTTTCCCGGGTTCCAGAGTCGAAGTTATATCCTTTGACATAAAATGAAAACAATTCTTGCAATAGGCGCTGATATAAAAAATAGATTTCTTCTCGCAAAGGGAAAGAATTTGCATTTTGGCCCTGATATAGGCGACTTAAGCGATGCTTCCAATTATGAACTTTTCAAGAAGGAAATACAGAGAGCCACAAAAAATATTAAGCCAGATATTGTTACATGCGATTTACATCCCGGTTATTTTTCCACGAAATTCGTTAAAGAACATAGCCAAAAGCCCGTCCAGCATCACCACGCCCACATAGCCAGCGTGCTCGAGGAGCATAATTTAAAAAAACCTGTAATTGGGGTAGCTTTCGACGGCACAGGCCTTGGCACGGATGGGAATATATGGGGCGGCGAGTTTCTTATGGTTGAAAAAAAAGGATTTAAGCGCCTTGCCCATTTCAAATATATAAAGATGCCGGGCGGCGACAAGGTTGTCAGCGAGCCGTGGAGAATGGTTTTAAGCATACTGGGCGAGAGAGGGGCCCCTTTCATAAAAAGCGTTAAAAGAGAAGATAAGGAATTAATTCTTTCTATGTGCGCAAAAAATATAAATTCACCACTAACATCAAGCACCGGCAGGTTATTCGATGCGGCAGCAGCACTTCTTGGCATATGTGAGCGTGCTTCGCGTGAAGCAGAAGGGCCTATAAAACTTGAGGCAATGTGTAAAGATGGAGTAGGGGAAAGTTACGAATTTGGAATATCAAAAGATGATGGTCAATACATAATTGATATGGAACCTTTGTTTTTGAATATGGTTAAGGACTTAAAGAGAGGAAAAGATAAACGAGTTATCGCGACGAAATTCCATAATTCCATGGTTTTGATTATTCTCAAAACCGTTAAAAGGTTATCAAAGGATACGGGTATTAAGGATATCGCGCTCTCGGGGGGCGTATTTCAAAATAGATTCTTAAGGACAAAAGCGATAAAGACGTTATTATCTTCGAAATTTAATGTTTTTATTAATGATAAAACACCTGTAAACGATTTTAATATATCGTTAGGACAATTCCATGTGTCTTGCTGTACCGGCAAAAATTAAAAGTATAGATAAGAAAGAGGCTCTGGTCGATTTTGGTGGAGTCCAGAAGAAGATTTCTCTCGGAATTTTGGATGGTGTAAAAATCGGAGATTATGTCCTTGTCCATGCCGGTTTCGCGATAGGAAAAGTAAAGAAGGCTGAGGCAGAGGATACATTAAAAGCTTTAGATGAACTTAAAGAAGTTTCTAAATATGAAAGCGCCTAAAATAAAATTGATGGAAGTATGCGGGACGCATACGATGGCAATTGCGAGAGCAGGGATAAAGAAGCTTTTGCCGGATACTGTAGAGCTTACTGTAGAGCTTGTGTCGGGTCCCGGGTGCCCTGTCTGCGTTTGTAGCCAGAGCGATATTGATAGAGCAGTAGAGGTGTCTCGTATAAAAGATGTGATAATGACTACATTTGGCGATATGATGCGTGTACCGGGGAGGCGGGGGAGCCTGGAAGATATGAAAAGAAAAGGTTCTGATGTTCGAGTGGTATATTCCTCGCTTGATGCGCTAAATATAGCCAAGGGTAACCCTCAGAAGAAAGTAGTATTTATGGGTATTGGCTTTGAGACCACATCCCCGACTATAGCTGCAACAATATTGGAAGCAAAGAAACAAAAAATACGAAACTTTTTTGTATTATCGAATTTTAAACTTATCTTTCCGGCCCTTGAGGCCCTTGCCGGCTCGAAAAAAAATAAAATAGACGGGTTTATATGCCCGGGCCACGTAAGCGTTATTACAGGAAGCATACCATATGAGAAGGTAGCGAAGCGCTACAAGAAGCCGTCCGTTATAACAGGGTTTGAGACCATTGATATCTTAAAAGGAATCGAACGGCTGATCAATCAGATAAAAAATCGTGAATATAAGGTAGAAATTGCATATAAAAGGGCTGTTAAGAAAGAAGGTAATCCAACCGCGCGCAAGATTTTGGGTTCAGTTTTTGAAGCCAGCGATTCAGAGTGGAGGGGGCTCGGAATAATTAAAAAAAGTGGACTGAAATTAAGAAAAAAGTATAGAGATTTCGGTGCAGAGACAAGGTTCAAAGTTAAGATTCCAAAAACTCGCAAAATGCGAGGTTGTGCTTGCGGTGAAGTGATACAGGGTATAAAATCTCCCCGGGATTGCAAATTGTTTAAGAAGACATGCACACCACAAAATCCGGTTGGGCCATGCATGGTATCGTCGGAAGGAAGTTGCGCAGCATACTATAAATATGGATAATAAAATAACACTCGCACACGGTAATGGCGGAAGATTAATGCACGAGCTTATTGAGAAGCTCTGCCTTAAGTTTTCGAATAAGATATTGAATGAGATGGCAGACGCGGCAGAACTAAATGTCCCCGGAAATAAATTAGCCTTCAGTACAGATTCTTATGTCGTAAAGCCGCTCTTTTTCCCTGGTGGGGATATAGGTAAGCTCGCCGTTTGCGGCACAGTAAATGATATCTTAATGAAAGGCGCAAAACCGCTTTTTATATCACTTGCTTTTATTATTGAAGAAGGATTAGAATTATCGACTTTAGATAAGATAACCCAATCTATAAAAAAAGCCTCGGATAAAGCAAAGATTCAAGTTGTTACGGGAGATATAAAAGTCGTTGAAAAAGGTTCAGCGGATAAGATATTTATAAATACTTCAGGCATAGGTGTTATTGCCCATCGAGGAAGACATATTGGCGCAAAAGCTAAAACAGGTGATGCAATCATAATAAACGGCACAATTGCCGAGCATGGAATAGCTGTATTAAACGCAAGAGAAAAACTTGGATTTGTATCTAGCATAAAAAGCGATTGCCGCAATCTTAACTTTGAAGTCGGGCGATGTCTTGCTGCATCAAAGAATATTAGCGTAATGCGCGACCCGACGAGGGGAGGGCTTGCGATGGCCTTGAACGAAATAGCCCTTTCTTCAAATCTTGGCATAGAAATTAATGAGGAAAGTATTCCAATAAAACAAAGCGTGAAGAAGATGTGCGACATATTGGGGTTTGACCCGCTATATATTGCCAATGAGGGAAAGTTCATCTCTTTCGTGGACAAAAAAGACGCCTCAAAAGTAAAAAAAGCTATGGGCAAAAATGCTCGTATTATAGGAAAGGTTGTATCTAATCACAAAAAAGAAGTCCAACTAAAGACCGAAATCGGCTCAAGCCGAATCCTCGCAATGCTCGAATCCGACCAACTACCTCGCATTTGCTGATTTTTATAAAAACCCTTGACAAAACCTCCAAAATAGTGTATAGTTGATAATGGAAACCGTTTTCAATAAGGAGCTGACAAAGATGCCAAGAGGACATGGAAGAGGATTTGGAATGGGGCCAGGGTGGTGGCACGGAAGGTTTAGAGGGTGCGGATACAGAATAACCATACCGCGTCAGGAGATACTCAAGGTTTTAAACCAAACAGAAGAACACCTGAGCGCTGAAGAAATATATCTTAGAGTACATAAGGTTTATCCGTCAGTAGGGCTTACGACGGTTTATCGGACACTTGAGGTTTTAGCTGATATGGGACTTGTGTTTAGACTCGAGTTCGGCGACGGAAAAGCGAGGTACGAATTAGTCGAAGGGCCCAAAGGAAAGCTGCACCACCACCATTTAGTTTGCACTGATTGCGGAAGGGTAATCGATTATACAGATTTTATTAGCGAGGAGAAGGAATTACTTGATAAGACAGAAAAGGCACTTTCAAGCAGGCATAATTTTAAGATTTTAAATCACCAGATTCATTTTTACGGTTTGTGCAATAAGTGCAAATAATTTTTTTTTCTTAATTAATGAAAATGATTTTCAATAACAATTATAAGAGGAGGTGATTAACATGCCAGGAGGAAACGGAACAGGACCAGTTGGATTAGGTCCAATGACAGGAGGTGCTCGCGGTTATTGCGCAGGTTACCCTGTGCCGGGCTACATGAACCCCATTCCCGGAAGAAGAGGAGGTTGGTCTGGTCGTGGCTGGGGCCGAGGTCGTGGTTGGGGCCGTGGCAGAGGCAGAGGTTTCGGCTGGGGAGGAGCCGCTTATCCTTATGCTTATGGAGACCCATATTATGCGTCCCCATATGCATACCCATATGGAGGATATCCATATGGCGCTGAGGTAAATCCTCAGGAAGAAGCACAAATGCTTAAGGAGCAAGCCAAGGCCATGCAGGACGATATTAAGTCCATAAACGACCGCATAAAAGAGCTGGAATCTGCTGCAAAGGCCGAGAAAAAATAACTAAGCAGGGAGGAAATATGAAGACGGCAATCTCTACAGACGGAGATTATGTATCTGCACATTTCGGAAGGTGCCCCCATTTTACTATTTTGGATATAGAAAATGGAGAAATCGTAAAAAAAGAGATCATTCCCAACCCGGGTCATTCCCCGGGATTTATCCCTCAATTTCTGCATGAAAAAGGCGTTAAAGCCATCATAGCAGGGGGAATGGGTATGCGCGCAACAGGATTTTTCAGTGAATTGGGGATAGAGGCAATTGTCGGAATTAGTGGTAAAATAGACGATGTAATTACTCAACTTCTCAAAGGCACTTTAAAAGGCGGAGAAAGTTTATGTAAACCCGGTTCGGGCAAAGGATATGGTGTAGAGAAGACAGAATGCGAACATCCGGAAGAAAAGGAAGGTGAAGAAAAATGAAAATATGCGTAACTTCACAAGGGGATAATTTAGATTCGCAAGTTGATCCCCGGTTTGGAAGATGTCAATATTTTATTATCGTTGATACAGATACACTTGAATTTGAGGCGATACAGAATCCGAATATCGATGCTATGGGTGGAGCCGGCATTCAGTCGGGACAACTTATAGCAGGGAAGCAAGTTAAAGCGGTTTTAACAGGCAATGTTGGCCCGAATGCATTTCAGACATTGCAGGCTGGCGGCGTTGAAGTTATTGTTGGTGTTTCCGGAAGCGTGAAAGAAATTGTAGAAAAATATAAAAAAGGCGAATTAAAACCCACTGATAACCCGAGCGTAGGTAGAAAATTCGGAATGGGACAAAAATAATATCGGAGGTGTGTTATGCCATTTGGAGATGGGACAGGTCCATTAGGCCAAGGGCCGGGTACAGGAAGAAGAGGTATGGGTAGAGGCCGCGGACGTGGCAGGATGGGTGGTAATCGACCGGGCGCAGGACCGGGCGGATTCTGCATATGCCCTAATCCAGACTGCGGTGCAAAAGCAGCTCACGGGGTCGGTGTTCCCTGTTATAGCGTAAATTGTCCAAAATGTGGAGCAAAGATGGTCAGAGGATAACAATATATGATTATTTCTGTAGCCAGCGGTAAAGGCGGAACGGGCAAAACAACCGTTGCTGTAAATCTGGCATTGTCAATACCAAATGTCCAGTTGCTGGATTGTGACGTAGAAGAACCCAACGCTCATATATTTATAAAACCCTCAATAAAAAACAGAATGCCTGTATTTATCCTCGTTCCCGAAGTTGATAAAACCAGATGCAACTTTTGCGGGAAATGCAAGGAAGTCTGTGCTTATAATGCAATAGCCGTATTAAAGAAAGATGTTTTAGTATTTAAGGAGTTATGCCATGGATGTGGCGCCTGTGCCTACCTTTGCCCCGAAGGCGCGATAAAAGAAGTTAATAAAGAGATAGGTTTTGTGGAGATTGGCGAAAAAGATAATCTCCAATTTGCGCATGGCAAGCTCAAAATTGGTGAAGCAATGTCACCGCCCCTTATCAAGGCGGTGAAACAATATATGAATCCCACCAGAACGGTTATCGTTGACATTCCACCCGGCACATCGTGCCCTGTCATTGAAGCAATAAAAAGAAGTGATTATTGCGTTTTAGTTACTGAACCTACCCCTTTTGGTCTATACGACCTTATTCTAGCGATTGAAGTCATAAGAAAACTTAAAATTCCTTTCGGCGTTGTTATCAATCGAGCTGATTTAGGGAATAGAAAAACAGAAGATTACTGCCATAAGGAAAATATACCTATACTTATGAAAATTCCTTTCAAGAAAGAAATAGCCAAAGCTTATTCCAGAGGCGAAATTATTATCGAAACTTTGCCGGAATATAAAAAGAGTTTTCAACAATTATTTAGTAAAATTGGAACATGATGGAAAGTATATGAAGCAAATTGTCGTAATAAGCGGTAAGGGCGGTACAGGCAAAACAGTCATTACGGGCGCTTTCGCCGCTTTAGCCAAGAATAAAGTTATGGCAGATTGCGATGTAGATGCCGCCGATTTACATCTTTTGCTTAAGCCAAAGATAAAAGAAAGAAATATATTTAAAAGCGGTGTAACGGCAGTTATTGACAAAAGTAAATGTACGGAGTGTGGTAAGTGTATCAAAATTTGTCGGTTTAATGCCATAAACAAAGATTTTGTTGTGGACCCTATTTCTTGTGAAGGATGCGTTTTTTGTAGTTTTGTCTGTCCCGCGGAAGCCATTAAAATGGAAAAAAATGTATCTGGAGAGTGGTTCATTTCGGATACCAGATTCGGCCCGATGGTTCACGCAAAACTTGGTATTGCCGAAGAAAATTCAGGAAAGCTGGTAAGCCTTGTCAGACAAAAGGCAAAGGAGATAGCCGAAAAGAGAAAATGTGACTGGGTTATCATCGATGGCGCGCCGGGGATAGGGTGTCCGGTAATCGCCTCACTTACAGGTATTGATTGCGCATTGGTTATAACAGAGCCGACTTTATCGGGTTTACACGATGCCGATAGAGTTATAGGCGTGGCCAGGCATTTTGGAATCTTAGTTAAATTGGTTATAAATAAATATGATTTGAATATCGACATCACAAAGAAAATAGAGAACTATTGCCGGGATAACGATATTCAAGTTCTTGGTAAAGTCATTTTTGATAAATCTATAGTAAAAGCAATGGTAGAGGGAAAAACAATAATAGAATACAGAGACGGAAAGGCAAAGGAAGAGATCGCTGCAATATGGGACAGATTGCAAGAAATAAAAGAGAAGAGATAAAATGGATAGAAGTTTATTAACAATAGTTTATGATAACCGATTATATGATAAAAGCCTGAAATCAGGATGGGGTTTTTCTTGTTTTATCGAACATTCAAACAAAAAGATTCTTTTTGATACCGGAAATGATTCAGAGAAACTGACTTTTAATTTAAAGAACCTGGAAATAAAATCTGAAGACTTAGACGCTATAGTTTTGTCGCATAATCATTGGGACCATACTGGCGGCCTTCAGGCCGTGCTTGGAAAAAACAAAGATTGCAAACTTTATTTTGGAAAATCCTATCCGGCTAGTTTTCAAGAGAAGATTAAATCACAAAGATTAAATTTTATTTTGGTTGAAGATATGCGCTCAATTACTGAAGGAATATTTGTCGGTCCGGAAATGGGAGGTTTTGGACCACGGGAAATTTCCTTAACAGTGCAAACAGATAAAGGTTTAGTTATAATTACAGGTTGCGCGCATCCGGGAATTTTAAAGATGGTGCGAGCGATTAAGAAAGAATTAAATAAGGATATTTATTTAGTCTTAGGCGGTTTTCATCTTGAATTTTCTCTGGGGTTAAATACAATAGTGAAAGGGCTTAAAAAAATAGGGGTTAAAAGAGCTGCTCCTTGCCATTGCACAGGCGAAAGGGCAATCAGTCTATTCGAGGAGAAATTCGGGAAAGATTTCATTAAAGTTGGCGGGGGATTAAAATTAGAGATTTGAGAATAAAATGAGGACGTATTTAGATTGCATACCGTGTTTTTTCAAACAGGCGCTTGAGGCAGCCAGGCTTGCCGGCGCAGGCCCAAGGACACAAAAGAAAATAGTAAATGAACTAGCCAAAGTTTTACCAAAATTTTCTTTAGCTTCATCTCCGCCTGAAATGGGTCGAATTGTTTATGGATTGGTCAGGAAGATAACCCATCAAGAGGATCCTTATAAAAAAATAAAAGCCAAAAGCAATAAGCTTGCTCTCAGACTTTATAATAAGCTCAAGGATAAGGTGCGGCATTCTAATAATAGATTATTGACAGCGCTTGAATTAGCTATTGCCGGAAATATAATTGACTATGGGGTAAAAAACTCCTTAGACGTGGATAAAGAGCTGAAAAGAATTTTAAACGAAGAGAATAAAGCTATTAAAAATGAGAGCAAAGAGCTATTTAATTATTCCGAATTTAAACATGCCTTGCGTAATGCCGAAACTATTCTCTATTTAGGCGATAACGCAGGAGAAACAGTTTTTGACAGAATTTTAATCGAAGAAATAAAGAGATTGCATAAAAATAAAAGAATCATTTATGCTGTCAAAGAGAGGCCTGTAATTAACGACGCTTTAATTGAAGATGCGAAAAAATGCAGTATTGATAAAGTAGCGGAGGTGATCTCAAGCGGATTAGACACGCCCGGCACAGTCCTTCCTTTTTGTTCAAAGAAATTTTTGAAAATTTATAAAGAAGCAGATATACTTATCAGCAAAGGCCAGGGAAACTTTGAGGCCTTATCCGATGAGAAAAAGGCGATTTTCTTCCTGTTTATGGCTAAGTGCCCGGTAGTTGCCAGAGATATAGGATGTAACGTTGGAGATATAATCTTACTTTATAGCAAACATAGAAGAAATTGGATGAAATTGAAACTCGGGAGGTGACGGATGAAAAATAATATCAGACATGTTTTTAGTGAATTAAAAGATCATCTTCCTTATAGTATATTCAGTGTTGCTACAGGAATGATAATTTTAGGTCTTCTTACTTTTGGCGCACAGATTTTAGGTTCGATTAATATCTCCGGTCCATCAAGAGGTCTTTTCCATGTTTTTCATCCTATACATATTCTTTTCAGCGCTACCGCAACAACCGCTATGTTCTGGCGGCATGAAAAAAGATTTTTAAAAGCCATAATAATCGGTTTTATCGGAGCAGTAGGCATATGCGGGATAAGTGATATATTTATACCGTATATCGCCGGGTTTCTCCTTGGCGTTAAAATGCACCTTCATATATGCATTATTGAACATCCGTTTCTTATCCTTCCTTTTGTGATCACAGGTATATTTGCAGGTCTTATAATTCCGGCTACAACGCAAAAAAGCACTCTTTTCTCGCATGCCGCGCATGTCTTTGTAAGTGGCATGGCTTCCATTCTTTACCTGATAGGCTTTGGTCTTACCGAATGGATTCCCGTTGCCGGAATGGTATTTGTTTATATGCTTTTAGCCGTTATCATTCCCTGTTGCACGTCAGATATTGTCTTTCCCTTGCTTCTAACCAAAAAAGCGGAAACATAATAAAAAATACTTGACACAACCCTCGCTGTGTGTTACTATTTACAAAAACGTAACACCATGACAGGAGAAAAACTATGCCGAAACTAGTGCGCTTCGGGATATCGCTGGAAAAAGAACTTCTCGCAAAATTCGACAAACACATAAGCAAAAAGAAATACCAAAATCGCTCTGAAGCTATAAGAGACCTTATTAGAGAAGAAATTGTTAAGACAGAGTGGTTAAAAGATAAAGAGGTTGCCGGAACAATTACCCTTGTTTATGACCACCACAAGAGGGAACTGATAAACAAACTGACCGATATCCAACATGATTTCCACGAACTTATTATTTCTACCCAACATATTCACCTCGACCACGATAATTGTTTAGAGATCATCGCCGTTAAAAGTAAACCTAAAGAAGCCCAGAAGTTAGCCGATACCTTAAAATCGATTAAAGGTGTAAAACACGAAACTTTAAGTATGTCGAGTACGGGAAAGGAGATTATATGAGAGAGAAACTATTTAAAACCGGTTTAATTTTGATTTTATATTTATTAGCTTTTCCGTCGGTTGTTTTTGCAGTAAGACCTTTATCTACCGACGATGCAGGTACGGTGGGAAGGATGCATTTTGAAATTGAATCCGGATTTGAATATGCGGATGCGACAAACAATGAATCTACATGGGCTACAGCTTTAAAATACGGCCTTCTCGAGAAATTAGATATAGCTATAGAAATCCCTTATCAATATATTAATAATTGCGATGATGAGGACGGGTTAGGTGATATTACTTTTTCTTCTAAATATCATTTTTTAGAAGAGACTGAAGGCCTACCTGCCATGGCTATCAGTTCCAGCATTAAGACAAAGACGGGAAACGACGATAAAAACTTAGGCACAGGCGAGATGGATTATAGTGCGACTGCTATATTGACCAAAGAGTTGGATAACATCACTGGCCATAAAATCATTGCCCATTTAAATTTAGGATATACATATACGGATAAAAGCCACGATGATATATTTTCTTACGGCTTGGCAGTGGAATACCCATTTAATAATAGATTAAATCTGGTGGGAGAACTTACCGGCGAGACGACAAATTTTGAAGGAGATTTTAACGATAACCCGTTTGCAGCTCTTATGGGTTTTAACTACGCGTTTTCGGAACTGTTAAGATTTGATTTTGGTATGAGTGTAGGAATATCCGAGGCCAGTCCTGATTATACGATTATCACTGGCCTGACACTGTCATTTTAAAAAGAAAGGAGGACTAACATGTGTTATACCGCACCATTAGTAGGAGCTATAGTTACATCTGTAGCATGGAGCAAGACAAAAAGTGTGAAAATTTGGTGGTTGACCCTGATGTTTTACGGAGGCGCATTGTTCGGAGTAATAGACCATCTCTGGAACGGTGAGCTATTCCTTATCTCCGAAAACATAATCAGCGATTTGTTGTTAGGGGTAACTATTACAGCCATTATTTTCGTCTCTTGGGGGATAGCTGTTATATCTAGCAAGACGAACCCTACGTTAGCGAAGTATATAAACGTCAAGAGCTAATCCATAAATTTTAATTCAAAAAATACACATTATAGGGTATAATAATGCCCTATGAGAAAAAATTTATGCGTTGGCATATTAAGCGAAACCAGGTACGATGAAAAGCGCACGCCCCTCGACCCTTCCGATGTAAAGTGGCTTGTTAAAAGGGGCGTTAAAGTCGAGATCGAATCCAGCCCACGCCGCGCTTTCAAGGATAATGAGTATAAAGCGGCCGGCGCAAAGATTTTGAATCGGTTCCGGAACGCTACACTTCTCTTGGGAATTAAAGGCCCGCCCGTCGAAGGTTTATACCCGAATAAAATCTACATGGTTTTTTCGCATACCGTAAAAGGCCAATCCCATAATATGCCCCTTCTTAAGGCCTGCCTCAAAAAAAATACTACCTTGATTGACTATGAGAAAATTGTGGATTTACAAGGGAAGCGGCTTGTTTACTTTGGAAGATTCGCGGGGATCTGTGGATTGATTGATAGCTTGCATTATCTGGGAAAAAGGCTAGAGCGGGAGGGGCTTAAGAATCCCTTCTCATTAATTCAGCCGACATATAGATACGGGTCATTGAAAGAGGTAAAGAAGGCCGTCGCAGAACTCGGTGATAAAATCCGGACTAAAGGGTTTATTAAAAGATTAAGCCCGTTTATCATTGGTATTACAGGGCATGGCCGCGTCTCAGGCGGCGTGCAGGAAATACTAGAACCATTGAATCCTATAGAAATCCATCCGAGGGATATGACGCGATTTATTAAACATCAAAAAAGAATGCGGCATAAAATATATAAGATTGTTTTTCTGCGTGAAGAGAAATTCAGGTCCAAAGACGGCAAGGGCTTTTATTTTGAGGAATATCTCAAAAACCCCAAAAGATTTGAATCCAACCTGGACGCCTACCTCCCGTATCTCAATATGCTTATTCACACCAGCTATTGGGACAGCCGCTATCCGCGACTGGTTACCAAAAAGATGATTGATAAATTGAGTAGAAATAAGCCTTTCCGATTAAGATTTATCGCAGATATATCCTGCGATGTTAACGGTTCGATCGAACTTACCTATAAGACCACAACGATAAGTAATCCCATATTTACCTACGATCCGCATAATAAAAAGTTTGCCGGTGGAGATTCACCACAGGGCATTGGTATTTTAGCGGTGGATAACCTGCCGGCAGAATTACCAAAGGACGCCTCACGGGAATTCTCAGGCCTTATCCGCGATTATGTCTATCAGATTGCGATACATGGCGCGCGCGATATAACAAACCACGCTGCCCTGCCAACCGAGATACGCAGGGCCGTTATTATACAAGGCGGTAAAATAACCCGGGATTTCAAGCACTTAAAAAAATGGGTAAAATAAAAGAACGGATTACAATTTTAGCTATCGGAGATAGAGTTGACCATGACTCATATAAAAAATTCCATAAAGAAAAAGCTTTTATTTTGAAATCCGGCTTCGATTATGCAAGTATAGATTACGAACGATTTTTAATCAGGGGCGCCCCACTGATAAAAACAAAAAAAGTTATTGTATTTTTGTTTTTTCCGTTTATCTATTGGAATAAATACATAGAGCATAAAAACTATAAAGGCATATATGGTAACCACAGCTTTTATAAGAAATTTGTCCTTTTTTGGAACAAAGTAGAAAAAGCCCTTAAAGATTCCTTGCTGGATAAAGAGGTATTTTTTGTAAATTCCCCTCACTTTTGCGGGTTATATAGAGATAAAATTGAGGTAACAAGGAAATTTTCGCATGAGCGCATCCCCGATCCGAGATTATACAATATACACAGCGTCAAAAAACTTAAGAATTTACTCGATAAAGGGCATAGCCTTTTTCTGAAACCCCGATATGGCTCAATGGGGAAGGGCATTACATATTTAACCTGGTCAAACTGGCAGACAAATTTCATATTCAAGAATGGTAAGATAATAAGTAAAAAATCCGATCATGGATGGAAATTCAGGGATATCACAGGAAACAACGCATTTTTACATAAACTTATCAAGAAAGATATTTTAATAGAGAAAGCGGTGGATTCGTTACTTCTGAAAAAAATGAAAGTAGATATGCGAATATATACGTTCTTTAACAAAGTTACCTATATCTATCCCCGCAGGAATAGAGCCGATAGCATTACGACAAACATTTCTCAGGGCGCCAAGGGCGATCCAAGTATTTTGCAAAGATTACCGAAGGATTTAGTAAAGAAAGCAAAAAAACTGGCTTCGAAGGTATCAGCGGTCTTAGGGCTAAATTTAGCGGGCATGGATATCATGATGGATAGCAATCTTAAGGATATATATGTTATAGACGTGAATCTTTTTCCGGGGTTTCCCAAAAGAAAAACGTTTAATCTTACGCAACGCATGGTTAGAGACCTGGCAAAATTGACCGCAAAGGGGGTAATAGGTTATGAATCTTTCTAAAGAAATGAGAGATTGGATAAAGAAACAAGTTGAGAAAGCGCATAAAAAGGGAATTCTGTTTGGCCTGAGCGGGGGCCTTGATTCAGCAGTTGTGGCTTATCTTGCCAAGTTAGCGGTAGGCGATAATGCATTGGGTTTAATTCTTCCGTGCAAAAGCGATCCAAAGGATGTAGAACTTGCGCTAACGGTGGCTGAAAAATTCAATATCAAAACAAAAGAGATACAGTTAGATAATATATTCGATGAACTTGTTAAGATATATCCGGAAGCAAATAATTTAGCAAAAGGTAATCTAAAGCCACGCCTGCGAATGACCGTGCTATATTATTTTGCGAATACCTTTGACTACCTGGTGGCCGGAACAGGCAATAAGAGCGAAATAACCATCGGCTATTTTACAAAGTATGGCGATGGCGGCGCTGATATTTTACCTTTGGGGGGACTACTTAAAACCGAGGTAAGGAAGTTGGCTAAGGAGATAGGCGTTCCTGATGAAATAATAAAAAGGCCGCCTTCGGCAGGCCTGTGGCATGGGCAGACGGATGAGGGCGAGATAGGCATTACTTACGAAGAACTTGATAAAGTTATTAAAGCGCTTGAGAAAAACAAGACAGAGGGTATGGACAAAAGGACATTGCAAAAAGTAAAGAAGATGATAAGGAATTCGGAACATAAAAGGACTAAAATACCAATGTTTGGAGGTGTAAAATGAGTGGAATTTTTGGAGTGATTTCTAAAGAAGATTGCGCGGAAACTCTTTTACACGGGACAGATTACCATTCGCATCTGGGAACAGAATATGGCGGCATGGCGATAGCAGGAAAGGAGATTACAAGGCATATACACAACATAAGCCAAAGCCAGTTTAAGTCAAAGTTCTACGAGAGTTATAGAGAAATCAAGGGCAATAAAGGCATCGGCGTTATCAGTGATTGCGATGAGCAGCCTATATATCTAAATTCCAAGTTCGGGCCTTTTTGCCTTGTCAGCGCAGGGCTTATCGAAAATAAAGAGGAACTGGCCTTGTCGCTTTTAGCGGAGGGGGTGTCTTTCAGCGAGGTAGCCTCCGGTGGAATCAATTCAACGGAATTGGTAGCCAAGCTGATAAGCCGCGGCAATAGCTTAATCGAGGGAATAGAGAATATGTTTACCTCGATACAGGGGTCTTGTTCGTTATTATTGCTAACCAGGGATAGCGTCTATGCAGCCCGCGATAGGTTGGGATATACCCCCCTTGTGGTGGGTAAAAGGGATGACGCCTGGGCAGTAACATCCGAAACAGGCGCCTTTACGAATCTCGAGTTTAACATAGTGAAATACCTTAAGCCCGGTGAGATAGTCCAAATGAGCGAACAGGGCCTGGAGCAAAGAAGAAAGGGCCAAGAGGCAACGCAAATTTGCACCTTTCTATGGATATATACAGGTTTTCCTGCCTCAAGTTATGAAGGAATAAATGTGGAAGTAGTAAGGGAAAGATGCGGAAGGGCGCTGGCAAGAAAAGATAAAGATATAAAGATAGATTTGGTATCGGGCGTTCCGGATTCAGGATCAGCGCATGCTTTGGGATATGCCATGGAATCCGGGAAACCTTACAGGCGGCCCCTTGTCAAATATACTCCCGGCTATGGCAGGAGTTATACGCCACCTTCCCAGGAGACACGGGATTTGATAGCACGAATGAAACTTATTGCAATTAGAGAAATAATAGAGGGCAATAGAATCGTTGTGTGCGAAGATTCCATCGTAAGGGGTACGCAGCTTAAGAATTTTACCGTAAGAAAACTATGGAATTGTGGGGCAAAAGAGGTTCATGTGCGGCCCGCCTGCCCGCCCCTCATGTTTCCATGCAGATTCTGCCTTTCTACGCGTAGCATAAACGAACTCGCCGCGCGCAGAGCCATAAGGGCTTTAGAAGGCAGGGATTTAGAGGACGTTTCAGAATATCTCGACCCGAATACCGAGAAATATAAAAAGATGATAGATTGGATCGCTCGCGATTTAGAAGTTACAACCCTTCGATATCAGGCCATAGATGATATGGTAAAAGCAATCGGCCTTCCAAAGGAAAAATTGTGCCTGTATTGCTGGACAGGGAAATGCCCCAGTAAGAAGTCGCCAGCCGCGCGCCGCGAACTATCAGTAGAAGCTGCTTAGCATGCCTTATAATAAGAGCTTTAAGTTGACCGAGGAAATTTTTAATTTTCCTCTTAGGGAAATAAAGAGATTTATCCGCGATTTCCACTCCGAAATGCGTAAAGGTCTTTCCGGACGCAAGAGTTCGCTCAAGATGCTCCCTACATATGTGAAAAAACCAAAAGGCGTAGAGAAAGGTGAGTCTTTGGCCATTGACCTGGGTGGAACAAATTTTCGGGTGTTAGCGTTGAAATTAAAAGAAAAGAGAAGAATCTTAATCCTTGGATCGAAAAAATTTGTTTTGAAAAAAAAGCATATTACAGGCACAGGAAAAGCACTTTTCGATTTTATAGCCGGTTGTATAAAGACCTTTATGGACGAGTACAAAATAGATATAAGCGAAAAACACAGTATAGGCTTTACATTTTCATTTCCGATGAAAAAAAGAAGGGTTTCTTCAGGCATACTTCTTCGATGGACCAAAGGGTTTAAGGCCAGGGGCGTGGAAGGAAAAGATGTAGTTAAATTGCTCAACGAATCTCTTAAAAGAAAAGGGTTGCGCAATACAAAAGTTGTTGCTATCGCAAACGATACTGTTAGCACGCTTGTTGCCAAAAGCTATGAAGACGAAACCTGCGATGTTGGCGCAATATTGGGAACGGGTACAAATGCCTGTTATCCCGAGGGGCAGATGATTATTAATATAGAATGGGGCAATTTTAATAAAATTCGCCTTACCCCTTACGACAGGAAGCTTAATTACCTTTCGCAATCACCCGGCGAACAAATTCTGGAGAAGATGATTTCGGGTATGTACTTAGGCGAGCTTACAAGGCTTGTTGCCAAGGATTTGATAAGAGATGCGATTCCTAAAACTTTTAAGTCAGAACATATGTCAATAATCGAAAGCGATACCTCGAAGAATCTGTCCCGCATAAATAGATTATTGAAAAAACTTCGCATTACAGATTCAAAATATACAGACAGAAAACTTCTAAAAAAAATATGTGCTATGGTCTCTACTCGCGCTGCGCGCCTCAGTGCAGCGGCTATAGCTTCCGTAGTAACAAAGATAGACCCTTATCTTTCCAGAAAACACACAATTGCTATTGACGGCTCGGTATATGAAAAACACACCGGTTTTTCAAGGAGAATAAGCGCCACCCTTAAGGAAATTTTTGGAAGGAAAACCGCTAATATTAAATTAAGTTTAACCAAAGATGCGTCCGCAAAAGGCGCAGCTATAATAGCCGCCACTACTGATGAGGAAATGATATTGACATAAGGCCACAGATATGCTGTAATATATTTAGCTAACCGTGGTCCCTTGCATTCGCTCGGGACAATTTTTGAGTACAAAAATTGGAGGTACATGATTATGTTTCAAAAGATTAGTGAAGCACAAATTAGCAAGGCAATCGTAAAGGAGTTTACAGGGTGGTTTGAGGATTATATTACCTCGGATGTAGTTATAGTCGGCGGCGGGCCAAGCGGACTTACAGCCGCGAGGGATTTAGCCAAAGCAGGTTTTAAGACGCTGATAATCGAGGGCAATAATTATCTCGGGGGAGGCTTCTGGATAGGCGGATACCTGATGAATGCGCTGACATTTAGAGCCCCGTCGCAAGAAATTTTAGAAGAGTTTAAAATTTCGCATAAAGAGGTGGAAAAAGGCCTGTTTGTATCAGATGGCCCAAATGCCTGTTCCAAGCTTATATCCGTAGCCTGTGAAGCAGGCGCCAAGATTTTAAATATGACCAGGTTTGACGACGTAGTCTATCGAAATAAAAAGGTAGAAGGTGTGGTTATAAATTGGACACCCGTATCGACCTTGCCGAAACAGATAAGCTGCGTTGACCCTATCTCCTTAGAGTCAAAGGTGATTATCGATGCTACCGGCCACGATGCTTCAGTCTGCCGAAGCCTGGAAAAAAGAAATATTCTAAAACTGGCTGACTTTGGCCCCATGGACGTTAATACTTCAGAGGATTTAGTTGTTGAAAAAACAGGTGAGATTCATCCGGGTTTGATTGTAACAGGTATGGCAGTTTCGACCGCTTACGGGATTCCCCGCATGGGACCCACTTTTGGCGGGATGTTAGTCTCGGGGAGGAAGGCTGCCGAGGTAGCAATGAACATTCTCTCGGGTGAAACAGCCCAGGAGCCCTCTCGCATAGAAGAAGAGATTATTTTATAGATTCCGCGATTAAAATTTTTTAAAGTGTAATCTGTCCGACCTCCGAGGTCGGACAGGTTGTTTTATCAGGGCCACAAAAATGGTTAAAGCAATATCTTTATTGTCTGGCGGATTGGATAGCATTCTGGCTACGCGGCTTATCTTAGAGCAGGGCATAGAGGTAGAAGCGGTTAATTTTTTAACCGTATTCTGCACCTGTACCCCTCGCGGAAAAGGTTGCTCTTCAGGCAAATCCGCCGCCGATAAATTAGGAATTAAACTTAAGGTATTTGAAGTCAGCAAAGAGTATTTTGGAATAGTTAAAAATCCAAGATATGGATACGGTAGTAATATTAATCCCTGCCTTGATTGCCGCATATTTATGTTTAAAAAAGCCGCCCAGTATATGAGAGAAATTGACGCATCTTTTTTGATTACCGGCGAGGTATTGGGACAACGACCGATGTCACAGAGAAGGGATGCGATGAGGATTGTAGAGAGGGATAGTAAATTAGATGGGTTAATCCTGAGGCCGCTTTCGGCAAGATTATTAGAGCCCACAATCCCTGAAAAGGAAGGCATAGTCGATAGAGAAAGATTATTGGATATCAAAGGCCGCTCCCGAAAACCGCAGATAGAGCTGGCGCGTCAATTAGGCATTGGTGACTATCCTTGCCCGGCAGGGGGATGCCTTTTAACAGATCCCGGATTCGCAAATAGAATGCGGGATTTGATAGAGCATAAACCCGATTTTACAATGAATGACGTCCGGCTCCTTAAGGTAGGCAGGCATTTTCGTGTGTCGCCAAAAACCAAATTCATCGTGGGTAGAAATAAGGAAGAGAATGAGAAATTGACAAGTCTGGCGGGTGGAGAAGATTTCCGGTTCGGGCCGGCTAAGGTAAAAGGACCGGTTGGCATAGGAAGGGGAAATTTTAATAAGGAGCATTTTTCCATAGCGAGCTCAATAATTGCCAGATATAGCGATAAAGACCAAGACTGCGAGATAGAAGTTCTATATGAGAAGATTCCCGGCGAAGGGCACAATTCTATCATGGCTTTGTCAATAACGGAAGAAACGCTCGAAGCTTTAAGAATATAATTTTTTTTGTAGTAATTGTAAACCTTAGGTGCTAAAATGGTTGACAGTTATGGAATTTTTGAAAGAGCCTCTTACAGAACTGGCCTCTCGCGCTAATAAAATTAGAAAGGACTGTGCAGGCGATAAATTAGAGCTGTGCAGTATCATAAACGCAAAATCAGGCCTGTGCAGCGAAGACTGTAAATTCTGCGCCCAATCCTCCGGGCATTCCGCCAGGATATCCCGTTATCCTCTTAGGAAAAAAGACGAAATCGTAAAAAGAGCCCGACACGCAAAAAAAATCGGCGCTGAGAAATTCGGCATCGTAACAAGCGGAAATAAGCTTTCTCCCGAAGAGTTAGGCAATATCGCATCTTGTATATCCGAAATAAAGAATAAAATCGGCATCACTGTGTGCGCGTCGTTAGGCGCCCTCGAAAAGTCCCAGTTAAAAATCTTAAAAGAAGCAGGACTTTCACGCTACCATCATAATATCGAGACCTCACCGCGTTTTTATCCCCGGATTGTTTCCACGCATAGCATCAATGAAAGAATCGAGACAATTGAGCGGGCTAAGATAGCGGGCCTCCAGGTATGCTCGGGCGGAATAATCGGCATGGGCGAGACCTGGCAGGATAGAATAGATATGGCGCGCCTTTTAAAAAAGTTAGGCGTAGATTCCGTTCCTATAAATCTACTGGTTCCCGTAAAAGGCACTTCCTTAGAATCTATGACGCCGATTTCCTGTAATGACGCCATAAGGACTATCTCTATCTTTAGAATCATTCTGAAAGATAAGATTATAAAAATAGCAGCAGGTAGAGAAAATATCCTCAAAAGTTCCCAGGCGATGGGATTTACCGCCGGCGCCAACGGCATGCTCATCGGCGGTTATCTAACCGTCAAAGGAAGAGATGTCGTCGAGGATTATAAGCTTGTCGAAGAGATAAAAAAATTATGGGAAGAATAGAAAAATTTTTACGCGACAAGAAAGAAAAAGGCCTTTTGAGGATTTTACGGCCTGCCCGTTTTAGAAAAGAAGGAAAAATCTATTTTAAAGACAGAAGCTTTATAGATTTTTCCTCCAACGATTATCTGGGATTATCAGGCCATCCTAAGATTAAAGAAGCCGCGGAAAAAACCATAACGACATTGGGGACAAGTTCTTCCGCGTCCAGGCTTTTAAGCGGAGATTTAAACATTCACCATAAGCTGGAGAAAAGAATAGCTTCTTTTAAAGAGAAAGAAGACGCTCTTCTATTCAATTCCGGATATCAGGCCAATGTAGGCATAATAAGTTCTCTCCTGGGAAAGAATGACGCCATCTTTTCCGATAAACTAAATCACGCCAGTATTATAGACGGCATGCTTTTATCAGGAGCAAAGATTTTTCGATTTCGTCATAATGATATAGAACATCTTGAATTTTTATTGAAAAGCCAAAGGAATAATTACAAAGAGGCCTTAATTGTTACAGAGACAGTCTTTAGCATGGAAGGGGACAAGCCGCCTCTCAAAGAGGTGGCTTCCTTGAAGGATAGATACTCCTCTATGTTATTGGTAGATGAAGCTCATGCTACGGGAATCTTCGGAGAAAAAGGAAAAGGCGTGGTAGAAGAGATGGGTCTGGCCGCGAGGATTGAACTAGTTATGGGCACATTCAGCAAGGCGCTGGGAAGCTTCGGCGCTTATGTAGCTTGTTCTTCCGAGCTAAAGAAGTATTTTGTAAATTCGGCAAGAAGTTTTATCTATTCTACGTCTCTACCACCATCTATAATCGGTGCCAATTTAGCCAGCTTAGATTTGATTGAAGAAGAACCTTTTCGGAGGCTCACGCTTCTCTGTAACAGTGATTATTTCCGTCAGGAACTGGGGAAAAAAGGATTTCGCACGAGAGGCACATCCCAAATTGTTCCTGTAATCTTCAAGGATAGCCAAAGGACGGTTAAAATAAGCCAGGATTTACAGAAAAAGGGATATTGGGTCCTTCCCATAAGGCCGCCTACGGTCCCGGAAGGAGAAGCAAGGTTAAGATTCTCGTTAACATATCATCACACGAAAGATATATTAGGAAAGCTTATCGATGATATCTCTCAAATCTGCCACGTTTAAATTTATAGATAACGGTTATAAAGATTTAGCCGTATTGGTTCCCGGCTGGGCGACTGACTACAGAATCTTCGGCCCCCTGAATTTAGAATTCAATTATTTGGTGCCCCTTACCTTTTATCCTGACACATTCGAAGAAGACCTTTTAAAGACATTGAGAGAAAATAATATAGACAAACTCTCTTTGTTTGGCTGGTCATTGGGCGGATTTTTGGCGGCAGAATTTGCTTCAAAGCATAAAGAGCTTATAGACAGGCTTATTTTGGTAAGCATAAGAAAAAAGTATGATAAAAAGAGGCTCACAGAGATAAAGACGCATCTTGGCAAAAATAAAAGAGGTTATCTTTACAAATTTTATACCCAGTGTTTTTTTAAAAAAGAAAGCATGCGATGGTTTAGAAAAAATTTCCTTAAAACCTACTGCGAAGAACTGGATTTACATTATCTCGTGGATTCTTTAGGCTATTTACAAAATGCCGAGATACGACCGGAACTGCTGGAACCTATAAAGAAGATAAAGATAATACACGGTGAATGCGATAGGATAGCACCTATTAAAGAGGCGCTTTGGATCAAAGAAAAACTGCCGCAAGCAGAGTTTATATCTATTAAAAATACAGGGCATATACCGTTTCTGGAAGCTTGTGAACCGTTTGCGATTTCTATTTCAACCTGTCCCCGCAAGGGGGACAGGTTGAACGGGAAATCGCAAACGGTTCAAAGCGATACACCGGGCGGAGGGGCCCACACAGAGAGGCACCCGCTGCCAGCTGCCAACGATAAAGAGATAATAAAGAGAAATTTTTCAAGATACGCAAAGTATTACGATAATTACTCTGACATTCAGGATGTCTCTGCCCTAAGGCTTATCAGCAAACTTGACTCGGATAATTTTAGCAGCATACTTGACCTCGGCTGCGGCACGGGAAATTATACGAGGCTCCTTAGAGAGAAATTCCCCCTTGCGAAAATAAAGGCCATAGACATATCCGGTGAAATGATTGAGATAGCAAGAAAGAAACTACAGGGTAAACAAATAGAATTTGTTATAAAAGATGCGGAAGGAATAAATTCGAGAGATTCACTTGACCTTATAAGCTCTAATGTGAGCTTTCAGTGGTTTGTTAATTTAGAAAAAGCCCTATTAGATTACAAAAGATTGCTAAAGCCCGGCGGCACAATTCTCTTTTCCACATTCGGCCCCCTTACATTTTATGAATTGAATAATGCCTTGCAAGAGCTATTAAAAGAGGAAAAAGAGATAAATTCCCGCCGGTTTTTGGAAAAAATAAGGATAACGAAGATTATGGAGGCTCTTTTTAAAAAGGTTGAGGTAGGGGAGGAGACATTTAAAGAGAGCTATGTTTCATTGAGGGGACTTTTGGAAAAAATAAAATATAGCGGTATAAGAGGGAGCGGCATAAAGACAGGAAATTTTTGGGTCTTCGGAAAAATGGATAAGCTGGAGAGGATATACAAAAAAAAATTTAACGAGATAGTAGCGACATATCAGGTTTTTATTTGTAAGGGTATAAAGTGAACCCCGCCCTTCCTAAAAGAATTGAAGTAGATGCCATAATGAAAAACATGTATAGTTTGATGAAAATGAAGATAAAGATAGAAATTAAAAGAAAAGGAAGGGCGGGGTGAAGGCAGTTTTTATTACCGGAACCGATACAGGCGTAGGGAAGACGATCGTCGCGGGTTTACTGGGGCGGTTTCTTTTAGATAATGGCCATCGGGCTATAACCCAGAAATGGATTCAAACGGGTAGCAAGTTTCCGGAAGACATAGCCCGGCATCTTGAATTGATGAAGAAAAAAAAGTGCGATATAAACGATTATTTGCCTTACATGTCTCCCTATACTTTTAAGTTTCCCGCATCCGGGCACTTAGCAGCAAGATTGGAACGAAAGAAAATCAGCAGAGCTCGAATCAAAAAGAGTTTTCTCTTTTTAGAAGATAGGTTTGATTTTGTTATAGTAGAAGGAATAGGCGGCGCGTTAGTGCCTTTTAACGGGAAAGGTCTTGTGATAGACATAGCAAAGGAACTCGATATACCGGCATTACTCGTAGTAGCTAATAAATTAGGTTGTATAAACCATACCTTACTTACAATAGAAGCCGTAAAAAGAAGGGGCATGAAGATTATCGGGATTATATTTAATAATAACCAATCCGGAGAAAGAGAGAATATTATTTCTAAAGATAATCCCCGGATAATAAAGAAACTGACGGGGGAGAGGATTCTCGGTGTTTTACCTTTCTCGAGAAGTAAAGAGTTACTATATAAGAGATTTATACCTATAGGAAAAAAAGTAACATGGATAACTGGATAAAAAAAGACCTAAAATATATCTGGCACCCTTATACGCAAATGAAGGATTGCCGGAGGTTTCCGCCTATTTTAATAGAACGGGCAAAAGGGGCAAAGCTTTACGACAATAGAGGAAACTTTTACTACGATACCATATCCAGCTGGTGGTGCAACGTGCACGGCCATAACCATCCCAGGATAAAAAAAGCCATTAAAAAGCAACTGGATAATCTGGAGCATGTTTTATTCGCCGGTTTCACCCATAAAAGCGCGATTCTTTTAGCGGAGAAACTCATTTCCATTACGCCAAAAAATTTGAAGAAAATATTCTTCTCCGACAATGGTTCGACAGCGGTTGAAACGGCGCTCAAGATATCTTTTCAGTATTGGCAGAATATGGGCAAGAGAAGAAAGACAAAATTTGTATCCCTGGACCGTGGGTATCACGGCGATACCATTGGCGCAATGAGCGTAAGCGGAGTAGGACTATTTAATGAGGTATTCAGCCCTTTGTTTTTTTCATCCTTTAAGGTGCCTGCGCCATATTGCTATCGCTGCCCGGAAGGGAAGGGTATGCCTGATTGTAAAATCGATTGCATAAAGCCGTTGGAAACCATACTGAAGAAGAAAAATAACGAAATCGCGGCGGTTATTTTAGAGCCCTTAATTATGGCTGCAGGTGGTATGATAATCTATCCCAAGGAATATCTGAAAAGGGTGGCTGAACTTGCCAAAAGATATAATGTTCACCTGATACTCGATGAAGTGGCCACAGGTTTTGGCAGGACAGGCAGAATGTTCGCATGTGAGCACGTAAATATAAAACCCGACTTTATCTGCCTTTCTAAAGGCATAACATCTGGATATCTTCCGCTTGGCGCGACATTGACTACTGAGGAAATCTATAGGGCGTTCTACGCCGATTATGAAGAGAAAAAGACATTTTTTCACGGCCATACCTATACCGCGAACCCGGTTTCATGTGCCGCGGCACTGGCAAGTTTATCGATTTTTAAGGAAGAGGGCACGCTAAGTAGAATCAAGGAATTAATACCCGCATTTCATAGTTATCTGGAGCGTTTTAGAGGCCTTTCCATCGTCGGTGATGTGCGATATATAGGCATGATAGGCGCTATAGAGTTAGTTAAAGACAAGATGACTAAGGAGCCGTTTGCCCTTAAGGAAAGAATCGGGCTTATGATCTACGAAGAGGGCCTCAAGAGAAGGCTTATCTTGAGGCCTCTAGGGAACATTATATATCTAAATTTACTCTTATGTGTAAGGGAGGCCGAACTCAAGTTTATTCTTGAAGAGACTTTTCAAATTATTAAAGCATTTGACAATAATATCTCTATATGATATAACGCCTTTAAGGAAAAAGAGATATGTGGAATTACACAGAAAAGGTAATAGAGCATTTCCGAAACCCGCGCAATGTAGGTGAAATTAAAAATCCCGATGCGATAGGGGAAGTGGGTAATATTATCTGCGGAGATGCCCTGCGCCTTACATTACGTATAGATAAAAAGACGGATAAAATTATAGATGCCAAGTTCCAGACCTTTGGCTGCGCAAGCGCCATTGCCGCTTCTTCAGCGCTTACCGAAATGGTTAAAGGCATGACAATCGAGAAAGCCTCTTCGGTTACCAACAGGGATATCGCTAATTATCTCGGTGGGTTACCGAATGAGAAAATGCATTGTTCTGTTATGGGTATGGAAGCCCTGGAGAAGGCAATTGATAATTATAGAGGGGCGCCTACAAAAAAGGAGATGATAGGTAAAGAAGAGATTCTGTGTAAGTGTTTTAGCGTAACGGATAAAAAGATAATCCGCGCTATAAAAGAAAATAATTTAAAGACAGTGGAAGAGGTAACTAATTATACCAAAGCAGGAGGCGGATGCGGTAAATGCAAACCCGAGATAGAAAAATTGCTTAAGGAATTCTGGAGTAAGGAAGCTACGAAAATCAGGCGCCCGAAAAAAGATCTGGCAGGGAAAAAATCCACCAATTTAGAGCGAATATCTTTGATACAGGATACGATAGAAAGAGAAATACGGCCGAAGCTCAAGGCCGACGGGGGAGATATAGAGCTTGTGGATATAGACCGTAATAAGGTTTATGTAAAATTTTTAGGTACGTGCCTGGGGTGCCCGTCGACAGGAG
Organism: Candidatus Omnitrophota bacterium; assembly: GCA_030605095.1. Taxonomy (GTDB): domain Bacteria; phylum Omnitrophota; class Gorgyraeia; order JABMRN01; family RBG-13-46-9. The sequence continues at coordinate 50,718 of JAUWBJ010000001.1, forward strand.
TCACTTTAAAGAGCCTGGTAGAATCGAAATTAAAGGAGTTTGTTGAAGGAGATATTGTGGTGGAAGAGGTTAAGGAATGAGAGTGGTATACGTAGATAACAACGCAACAACAATGGTACCGCCGGAGGTCTTTGAGGCAATGAAACCTTTCTTGCAAGACCAATATGGAAACCCCTCCAGCATGCACGCTTTTGGCGGGAAAATTCATAAAAATATTGATAGCGCGAGAGAAAGTGTTGCGGATTTATTAGGCGTAAGTGATCCGCGAGAGATTATATTTACCAGTTGCGGCACGGAGAGCGATAACACCGCAATTATGAGCACGTTAAGGTCGTACCCTGATAAAAAGCATATCATAACAACAAAAGTGGAACATCCGGCGGTGCTCAATTTGTGCAAGTATTTAGAAACAACCGGATATAGAGTAACATATCTAAATGTGGATAACGAAGGAATGATGGATTTAAGCGAACTTAAAAGTTCGATTGACGAAGATACAGCGCTTATCTCCATAATGTACGCGAATAATGAAACGGGTGTGATTTTTCCCGTTGAGGAAATTGCCGAAATCGCGAGGACAAGAAAAGTTGTAGTTCACATCGACGCCGTACAGGCAGTAGGCAAGATTCCTTTTAAGTTAACCAAGCTGCCGGTAGACCTTCTCTCTCTATCCGGGCATAAGTTACATGCGCCAAAGGGGGTAGGGGCGCTTTATGTTCGTAAGGGGACAAGATTTACGCCATTTTTAATCGGCGGGCATCAGGAACACAGCCGTCGCGGAGGCACAGAAAATATCGCTTCTATCGTCGGATTAGGGGCGGCATGCCGGTTAGCCGGGAAATCTATCGAAGAAGAGAAGGTGCGGATTAAAAATTTGCGTGACAAACTGGAAAATACACTTTTACAAGATGTACCAAGAGCAAGGTTAAACGGAAATAAAGAGAATAGGCTCCCCAACACATCGAACATAGGTTTTGAATTCATAGAAGGAGAGGCCATTTTACTTATGCTTGATGAAAAGGGCATAGCGGCTTCCTCCGGTTCGGCATGTACATCAGGTTCTTTATCCCCTTCACATGTACTACGAGCTATGGGTATTCCGTTCACTTTTGTTCAAGGGTCTATCCGCTTCAGTTTAAGCCGATACAATAACGAGAGTGACATAAATTATATCATTAAACACCTGCCCCCTGTTATAGAGCGGTTAAGAGGAATATCCCCCTATCGCGCCTCTTAGAGAATTATAAAAAATGAGAAAAAAAATTTTAGTAGCGATGTCGGGAGGCGTGGATTCTTCCGTTGCCTCGCTTTTGCTTAAAAGGAATAATTTCGACGTAACAGGCGTTACGATGTGTTTTGGGATCAAAGGAGGGACGAAAGACAACGGAAAACCGAGATGCTGCGGACCCCGGGCGATAGAGGATGCTAAGAGAGTATGCTACAAGTTGGATATCCCTCACTATGTGATGGATTTTTCAAAAGATTTGAGAAAACACGTAATTAATAAATTTATATCTGAGTATGCGAAAGGAAGAACGCCGAATCCGTGCATAGAGTGCAACAGATACTTAAAATTTGAAATCCTTCTTGAGAAAGCACAGCGTCTGGGCTTCGACTTTTTGGCGACAGGCCACTATGCAAAAATAGAGCAAGAGGGCCAAAATTTCCTTTTAAAAAAAGCGAAGGATAAGACGAAAGACCAGGCATATTTTCTGTATCCTATAAAGAAGAATAGGCTTAAATCAATAATGTTTCCCTTAGCCGATTTCACCAAAAAAGAGGTGAGGAAAATCGCTAATAATGCAGAATTGCCGGTAGCGCACAAGCCGGAGAGCCAGGATATATGCTTCATTCCCGAAAAGAATTACCATATGTTTCTTCTGGAGAGAATCGAGAAAACGTCTCCCGGCAAAATTGTAGATACAAAAGGCAATTTTTTGGGCAAACACAAGGGGCTATTTTTCTATACGGTTGGGCAAAGGAAAGGCCTGGGCATAAGCTCTAAAAGGCCTCTCTATGTTGTTTCCACGGACGCGAAGAATAATGAAATTGTTGTCGGGGAGGAGAAGGATTTGAAAGCAAAGGGTTTTATAGCAAGTGATGTAAATATTCTTGTAGACAGGCTACCAAAGACCGCTTTTGCCAGGATACGCTATGCCGACAAAGAGGCCAAATGCGATATTTCGATAAAAGGTAAAAAACTTAAGATAATGTTTAAGAAACGAGAGTCCGCCATAACACCGGGGCAATCCGTTGTGCTTTACGGCGGCGACACTATTTTAGGCGGGGGGATAATAGAGGGGGTTTTACGTGGATAAGAAAAACAAACTGGCCGGAAAAATCGATAGATTAAAGAAGAAGAGAAAAGCCGTCATATTAGTTCATAACTACCAGCTTCCCGAGATTCAGGATATCGCTGATTATGTCGGCGATTCTTTGGCATTGAGCAGGACTGCCAGCCAAACCCGCGCTAAGATAATCATTTTTTGCGGGGTCCACTTTATGGCCGAGACAGCATCTATCCTTTGCCCTAATAAAAAAGTCCTCATGCCCGATATAAATGCCGGATGCCCCATGGCAGACATGATTACCAAGGAGGGTTTGAGAACTTTAAAAAAAGAACATCCTCATGCAGCGGTAGTAGGCTATGTTAATACCAGCGCCGAAGTCAAAACAGAGCTCGATATCTGCTGCACGTCTACCAACGCAATCGAAATAGTAAATTCATTGAAAAATACCAGAGAAATCATCTTCGTTCCCGATAAATATTTAGCTGACTATGCTTCCAAAAAAACCGGGCGTAAATTAATTGTCTGGGATGGATATTGCCCTAGCCACGTTAAGATTCTGCCCGAGCATATTTTAAAACAGAAGCGCCGCCACCCCAAAGCCAAAGTTATTGTCCATCCGGAATGCACCCCACCTGTTATCGACCTCGCCGACGAAGCCCTATCCACCGAAGGCATGTGCAAATACGCGAAGTTAACCGACGCCTCTCGGATAATTGTGGGTACAGAGATAGGCCTGCTCCATAGATTGCGGAAGGAAAACCCCAAAAAGAAATTCTACCCCGCTTCAGAAGAAGCCATATGCCCCAACATGAAGATGAATACATTAGAGAAGGTATTATGGTCGCTGGAAGACATGAAATACGAAGTCAAAGTGCCCGAGGACGTTCGAATTAAAGCCATAAAAGCGGTAGATAGAATGTGCCGGATCGGATGAAAAAAGTCTACATCCGGACTTTCGGATGCCAGATGGAAACACCACAATAGTAAAATATGAAGGTTAATAAAATATATACATTAATTTTTGTCTGCATGTTATTAAATCCCCATTTTGCGTATTCTGAAGAAGCAATTACATGGGAGGAATGCGTGCATATAGCTATTGGAAACAATCCAGAATTAATATCAGCAGCTGAAAAGATCAAACAAGCAAAAAAAGATAAAAATATTAATTTAAGCTCGATACTTCCCCAGATAGATAGCGCAGCAAGCACCAAGAGAGGAAAGACCTCGGGTAATAAGGCGGCAAATACTCATTCCTACAGCGTAACCGGTAAACAATTAGTTTTCGATGGATTTAAGACATACAGTGAAGTATCTAGTGCCCATAAAACCATTCAGGCCGAAGAGTATAATTACGCCGTTACGTCTTCTAATATAAGATTGAATTTGAGAAATGCTTTTGTTAGCCTTATGAGAGCCGAGGAGCTGGTGAATATTACAGAGAACATCGCCCGCCGCAGGCGTCAAAATCTTGAACTTGTTAAATTGCGATACGAAGGCGGAAGGGAACATAAAGGTGCCCTACTCACTGCCGAAGCGGATATGGCACAGGCAGAATTTGAAATTTCCCAAGCTAAAAGAAGCATTTCCTTATCACAAAGAGAATTATTTAAAGAACTCGGCCTTACTAAGATGGAGCCAGTGAAAGCAAAAGGAGAATTCATCCTTGAGAAGGATTATACTGCTAAACCTGATCTGGATTTTCTTGCAAATACTACTCCGTTTCTCCAGGAATTAATAGCAAAAAAAGAAGCTATACGTTATGATTTTCAGTCTGAAGTAGCTGATTTTTTTCCTGAAGTTTACCTGAATGCATCTCTTGGCAAAACAGGCGATAGCTTTCTACCCCAAAACGAAGAATGGTCAGCGGGTGCATCTATATCATTACCGCTATTTGAAGGCGGAAGCCGTCTAGCAGAAGTCTCTAAAGCCAAGTCCAAGCTCAATCAGGCAGAAGCTGATGAGCGAAGCGGAAGAGATAGCGTGCTAGTTACGTTAGAGAGGACATGGAAGAACCTACAGGATGCGATAACGAATGTTTCCGTACAGAAAAAGTTCCTCAAAGCTAACGAAGAACGCGCGAAGATAACCAAAACTCAATACGAGAGCGGTTTAGCCTCGTTCAACGACTGGATAATAATAGAAGACAATCTTGTCAATTCTCAAAAAGCATATTTAAATGCGGAGAACGATATGTTAATTGTTGAAGCTTACTGGATTCAGGCAATAGGAGGAACCTTAGAATATGATTAAGAATAGAACAAAACCAATAGCAGCTGTAGGGTTTTTAATAATTATTACTGTATTGTTTATCCGATGGAAGCAAGGAGGAACGGAAGACAATCTTAAAACAAAGATAATAAATCCCATTATCGGAGATGTTGCCATAATGGTTACTACCACAGGAGTAATTGAGCCCCAAAACAGACTTGAGATAAAACCCTCTATCGGGGGAAGGATTGACGAAATTATAGTAAAGGAAGGGGACCATGTTAAAGAGGGCGAGATTCTGGCATGGATGAGCTCAACAGAAAGAGCCGCCCTCATAGATGCGGCACGTTCGCAAGGGGATGAGGCTTTACGTTACTGGAAAGATGCCTACAAAAAGACCCCCATTATTTCACCGCTTGATGGAGAAGTGATAGTTCGTGCAGTTGAGCCCGGTCAGACTGTTACGACATCTGATGCCGTTTTGGTTTTATCAGACCGGCTAGTGGTAAGCGCTCAGTTTGACGAGACAGATATAGGCAGGATCAAAATAGGCCAGGACGCCTTTATAACATTGGATGCATATCCTGATGTCAAGATAGAAGGTATTGTCGATCATATAGCGTATGAATCCGAGATAGTTAATAATGTTACTATATATAATGTGGATATACTTCCGAAAGAAATGCCTGAAATTTTGCGCTCTGGTATGAGCGTTACCGCTCTAGTTGTAGAAAAAAAGAGAACCGATGTCACAACAATCCCTTCCAGTGCGATTCATTACGACGGTAAAAGACAGTTTGTCCTGCTGAAAACTAAAAGTGGAAAGACCGTTGAGAGTGATATTACTGTAGGCTTAAATAACGAAAAGATAGCCGAGGTGATTTCAGGTTTGAGCGTAGATGATAATGTTGTAATTCAAGATACTGCATATCTGCCGAAGAGAAAAAGTACTGGAACCAATCCGTTTATGCCTTCCAGGAGAAGATGATAGAGTTAAAAAATATATATAAGACATACGGCAAAGGCGACATCGCTGTTTGCGCCCTAAAGAATATCTCTCTGAAAATAAATCAGGGGGAATTTTTAGCAATAATAGGGCCATCCGGTTCCGGGAAGTCCACGCTCCTGCACATACTGGGATTTTTAGACCGTCCGGATAAAGGCTCATACAAGATTTTTGGCACTGACATTTCAAGATTATCTGACGATCAATCGGCGTATCTAAGAAATAGACTTGTCGGTTTTGTGTTTCAGCAGTTTCATTTGCTTCGAAGGACCAGTGCGCTAGAGAACGTAGAATTACCCCTTAGCTATTCCGGCGAAAGAGGCTTGCTTGAAAATGCGGTGCAAAAATTAGATTCCGTGGGATTAACCGAGCGCGCAAAACACCTGCCGAGTGAATTATCGGGCGGGGAGCAACAAAGGGTTGCGATAGCGCGCGCTTTAGTTAATAATCCACTAATAATTTTTGCTGATGAGCCCACAGGGAACCTCGATACCAAAAGCGAAGAGGAGATTGTTAAAATACTTAAAGGGTTAAATGACCGGGGCAAAACCATTATTATGGTAACGCACGAAAAGGAGATAGCCGGGCACGCAAAAAGAATTTTGACGATGCGTGATGGCGAGATTATTTCAGACGAAAAAAAAGATAGAAGCAATATTTCAGGTGAAAGCAAAATATCTATCCAGAATATACTTAGCGAAACCCATTCGTATCTTGGCAAGATTGAATTCGCGGAGCATATTCGCCAGTCGTTTCGAGCTATTTTGACCAATAAAGTAAGGTCTTTTCTTTCAATGCTTGGGATTTTATTTGGTGTAGCCGCAGTTATAGCAATGCTGGCTCTTGGCCAGGGAGCCAAGGCTTCCATGGAGGCAAGGATTAAGAGCCTGGGCTCTAATCTCTTATCAATACAGGGTGGTTCGGGAAGAGCTAGAGGCGCAATGCGTGCCGCCGGTTCTGTAACACGTTTTATGCAAGGTGACATAGATGCTATCGCAGGTCTAAAACCCATGGTGAAAAGAGCAGCCGGGTATGCAAATGGAAGCGGGCAGATTGTATATATGAATGAAAACTGGAATACGCGGGTAGAGGGCGTAGGTTACGATTATGGTCAGATGCGAGCTACTATCCCTGAAATTGGCAGATGGTTTACTAAAGAAGAGATAACCCGGCGCGATAAAGTAGTCATACTTGGATTGACAGTAGTGGATAAGCTTTTTGACAACCGAAATCCGATCGGTGAAACAGTAAAAATAAATCGTATAAATTTTAAGGTTATAGGCATTGTGCCCGAAAAGGGAGCTAGGGGCTGGCGCGATCAAGATGATATTATTTATATACCTCTTACAACAGCCATGTATAGGGTGCTGGGCAAAAATTATTTGGATGGTATTTATGCTGAAATAAGCGATGTCGAATCGATTGAAGAAGCAGAGAAAAGAATCAAGCAGCTTATTATAAAAAGGCATCGTATATCCCAAAACCCCGACGATTATTTTCATATGCATAATATGAGTGAATTTCAGGAAATGCTAACGAGCACGACGCAGACTATGAGTATTCTTTTAGGTTGCATCGCTTCGATATCTCTTTTGGTAGGTGGTATAGGAATTATGAATATAATGCTTGTCTCAGTTACGGAGCGTACGCGCGAAATCGGATTACGCAAAGCAGTTGGCGCACGAGGCAAAGATATAATGACCCAATTTCTTATTGAATCGATTGCTATGACTTTAAGCGGCGGCATTATAGGTATTTTGCTCGGTGTAGCAACCTCTATATTATTGTCATTATTGGTCGGATGGGCTACTAAAGTTACTATTTCAAATATTTTCCTTGCCGCTGGGTTTTCAATCGCCATAGGAATGTTTTTCGGTCTTTGGCCGGCAAAGAAAGCATCTGAACTCAATCCTATAGAGGCTTTAAGATATGAATGAAAAGGTTTATCTCCGCAATTTTGGATGACCGTACGTAAGTGAAAATGAAAAACTCAATTAAATTTTTAATCATTGGCGGTGTATTTTTAGGGTTTTATTATTTACCTATTGAATTATTACCTTTTCGAAACCCTATATTTGAAGCGCTAGCTTTGGCTAAGTGGTATGCCAGAGAACATGTATTATTGTGTTTAGTGCCAGCTTTCTTTATAGCAGGAGCAATATCTGTTTTTGTAAGCCAGGCAGCTGTTATTAAGTATTTTGGAGCGAAGGCCAAGAAGATATTAGCTTACAGCGTAGCATCTGTGTCTGGAAGCATATTAGCTGTTTGTTCCTGTACGGTCCTGCCTCTATTTTCAGGTATTTATAAGCGCGGAGCCGGCTTAGGGCCCGCTATCGCATTTCTCTATTCCGGCCCTGCCATCAATGTATTAGCTATAATTTTTACAGCTAAAGTTTTAGGATGGGAGCTTGGCCTTGCAAGGGCAATAGGAGCAGTAGTCTTTAGTGTAATTATCGGTTTTTTAATGCATCTAATATTTATTAAAGAAGAAAGACGGCGTCACGCAGAAGGTAACTTTTCAGTACCCGAAGAAGAAGCATCAAGACCATTATGGAAAAACGCAATATATTTTGCCTCTATGGTTGGGATTTTAGTATTTGCTAATTGGACAAAATCCGGTTCATCAAATACGGGAATATGGGTAAACATATATCATTCTAAATGGATAATTACATCTTTTTTTGTGGTAGTATTGGCAGTAATATTGATAAGCTGGTTTAAGAAAGACGAGCTTGGCAAGTGGGTAAAGTCCAGCTGGGAATTCGTTCTTCAAATACTACCTTTACTTCTTTTCGGAGTATTAGTTGCGGGATTTCTTCTTGGCAGGGTAGGGCATGAAGGCATAATTCCCTCAAGATTTGTTGCACGATTAGTCGGAGGTAATTCATTATTTGCCAATTTCTTTGCTTCAATATTTGGCGCATTTATGTATTTTGCTACACTTACAGAAGTGCCTATACTACAAGGCTTAATTGGTGCAGGCATGGGCAAAGGTCCTGCATTGGCGTTATTATTGGCAGGTCCGGCATTGAGTTTGCCTAGTATGCTTGTAATCCGAAGTGTTATAGGAACGAAAAAAACTATCGTGTATATATTATTGGTTATTATTATGGCTACTCTAAGCGGGATTTTATTTGGAATTATAGTTACATAAAGGAGAAAAAATGAAAATAGAGATACTTGGTATGGGATGCCCTAAGTGCAAGATGCTTTATGAGAACACAAAGAAAGCTGTTAGTGAGACAGGCGTTCAGGCTGAAGTGCTCAAAGTGGAAGATATGGATAAAATTACAAATTATGGCGTAATGATGACACCAGCTCTTGTTATTGACGGAAAGGTGAAAACAACAGGTAAGATACCGTCAGCAGAGGATATTAAAAAATGGTTGGCATAAAACGGTTTTTAATTATTCTTATCGTAGGGGTTTTTCTAATTAACGCATCTTCCGCATTCTGCGATAACGGTAAAATTATAGTTTATTATTTTCACGGAAGCTTTCGTTGCCCTACTTGTCGGAATTTAGAACAATATGCCAAACAAACGATTCAAAATAATTTTAAAAAAGAGTTGGCAGAAGCAAAGATCATATTTAAAACAGTAAATGTTGAAGAAAAAGAGAATGAACATTTTGTTAACGATTACCAGCTTTACACAAAATCATTGGTTTTATCTTTAGTAAAAGATAATAAAGAGGTAAAATACAAAAATCTTGATAAAATCTGGGAATACGTAAGAAACAAAATGCAATATACAGATTATGTTAAAAGCGAGGCCGAAAATTTCCTGAAGGATTTAAAATGACAGAGATTTTCTTTGCTTTTGGCTCTGCCATCTGGCTAGGTATGCTTACTTCGATTAGTCCTTGCCCTTTAGCGACTAATGTTGCCGCTGTCTCTTTTTTGTCAAAGAAAATAAATCATCCGAAAGCGGTGTTATGGTCGGGAAGCGCTTATACATTTGGGCGCATGATTGCTTATGCTATTTTGGGTATGATTATTATAACGTCTATCGCTAGCGTTCCTTCTGTGGCGAATTTCCTGCAAAAATACATGAACAGAATATTAGGTCCTCTATTGCTTGTGGTTGGGCTATTTCTTTTGAATGTCATACGACTTAATATTTCAGGTTTTACGCTTTCGAAAGAAAAGCAGGAATCCTTAGCTAAGTCGGGAGCAAAAGGTGCGTTCTTGTTAGGGGCTATTTTTGCGCTTTCATTCTGCCCGATTTCAGCAGCATTATTTTTTGGCAGCCTTATTCCTTTGGCACTAAACAGCAAAGCAGGTATAGTATTACCTTTCTTTTATGGCATAGGCACGGGACTGCCGGTCATGGTTTTTGCTATGGGAATTGCGCTTGGCATATTATCAGCTTCACACTGGTTTCATAAAATGGCTACGGTTGAGAAGTATACAAGAAGAATAACAGGTATTATATTTGTGTTAGTTGGTTTATATTTTATATGGAACTACATCTTTGCAATTTTTAAGTAATAAACTTTCAACTCAGATGAACGAGTGGGACTTTTTAGAAAAAGTAAATTACCACGACTTTAATATAATCAAAGAGTTATGAAAAAGATATACCTCCGCCGATATTGACAATGAGAGATAGTAGGATATGGAAAGAGTTATTCATGAAGAGCGAAGATTAAGCTTTTTTGAGAAATACCTGACACTTTGGGTTATAGGGTGTATTGGTTTGGGTATTCTGCTTGGGAAACTGTTCCCGCAGGCGGCTATCACATTAGACAGGATTTCAATTTATCAGGTATCCGTACCTATAGCGATATGCCTTTTTTTCATGATGTATCCGATTATGGTAAAGATTGATTTTGCTGAAGTTATTAAAGCGGGAAAAACGCCTAAACCTGTTATTCTAACATTGGTTGTAAACTGGTGTATTAAGCCTTTTACTATGCTTGCCATCGCAACTCTCTTTTTAGGAGTATTTTTTAAAGGTTGGCTTCCGGGATTTGAAGTTGTTAAAGGAGGACAAGAGGTAGAATTATACAGGTCGTATATTTCCGGTTGTATTTTATTGGGCATTGCGCCCTGCACTGCAATGGTTCTTATCTGGGGGCATCTGTCTAAAGGGAACGACGGCCACACCTTGATTATGGTAGCAATAAATTCTCTAACAATGTTATTTCTCTATGCTCCATTAGGAGGGTGGTTATTAGGTGTAAACAAAATGCCGATACCATGGCAGACAATTGTTTTATCGGTTGTGATTTATGTCGGCCTGCCGCTGTTTCTTGGTTATCATACTCGTAAGTGGATTATTGCCAAGAAAGGTTTTAAATGGTTTGAGGAAAAATTTCTGCATTATTTAACACCGGTATCTATAGGCGCTTTGTTAATTACGCTTGTTCTTTTATTTTCACTTAAGGGAGAGTTGGTTATTGACCAACCGCAGATAATATTTTTGATTGCAATCCCACTTCTTATACAGACTTGCCTTATATTCGGTTTAACGTATGCATTGGCAAAATGGCTTAAATTATCATATAGAGATGCAGCGCCTTCTGCGCTGATTGGCGCAAGCAACCATTTTGAAGTCGCTATTGCTACTTCTGCGATACTTTTTGGATTATCATCGGGAGCATCTTTGGCGACTGTCGTAGGCGTATTAATTGAGGTACCAATTATGCTTATGCTGGTAAGAGTATGCTTGAGAACTAAACATATATTTGATAAGTAAAGTTGATATGAAAAAAGTATTTTTGCGGACGTTTGGCTAATCGATGTTAAATAATTCATTTCATTCAGAGCCTGTTGAAAAAGTGCTGAAGAAATTATCTTCCGGGATAAGCGGACTTTCGCATAAAGAAGCAAAGGCCCGCTTACAGGATTTTGGCCCTAACGAAATACCTGAAAAAAAAGCTAAACATCCTATTCTGATTTTCCTTAAGCAATTTCAGAGCATTCTGATTTATATTCTTATTGCCGCCGCTGCCATTTCATTTTTCATTGGCCATGTAGTTGATGCTTATGTAATTTTAGCTGTAATTCTGATTAATGCCATAATAGGTTTCATTCAGGAGAATAAGGCAGAGAAGTCAATTCAGGCTTTAAAAAGGATGATTGTGCCTTATGCAAAGGTTTTCCGGGGAGGAAAATTACTGCAAGTACATGCGAAAGAATTAGTGCCCGGAGACATTATTTTCCTAGAAGAAGGCGACAGAATTCCTGCTGATGCAAGGCTTCTTGAAGTGAAAAACACCAGGACAGTAGAGACTTCTTTAACGGGCGAGTCACTTCCTATTGACAAACACGAAAAAGCGTTGCCTGAAAAAACAGGTTTAGCTGACCGTAAGAATATGATATGGATGGGGACATTTCTTGCCGGCGGACAGGCTAAGGCTGTTGTGGTATCTACGGGTATTAAAACAGCCATCGGTGACGTAGCTACTAGTATAGAAAAGATAAAAAAGTTCAAGGTTCATTTTGAAAAGAAGACAGATATTCTGGCAAGACAAATGGGTGTTATTGCGGTTGTCTGTGCATTTATAGTATTCCTGGTCGGTTTTTTTGCCAGAGGGTTTGAATTCTCTGAAATTTTTATTTTTACAATAGCTTCTCTTGTTGCTGGAATTCCGGAAGGATTGCCCGCAGTACTGGTAATAGTACTTGCTATTGGCGCCTACAGGATGGCAAAAAGAAATGCTATTATTAGAACATTGCCGGTAACCGAAACCCTTGGAGTAGCAACAATTATTGCAACAGACAAGACAGGAACCCTCACTCAGAATACTATGAACGTTGAAAAAATAATTTTGCCGGGTGAAGATGAAATTACTATTTCAGGAGAAGGCTGGAGGCCTTCAGGGGATTTTTCGCAAAAAGATAACATCATTTCGCCACTAGAAAATTCTCGTTTATCAAAACTTTTACATATCGCTTGTGTTTGTAATAATGCAAGGATAGTAAAAGAAGAGGGCGAAAAATATAAAATTATTGGTGACCTCACAGAGGCTGCTTTGGTTGCTCTTGCAGAAAAGGCCGGATTGAAGAAAGAAGAGTTGCTGGAAAAAGAGAAAAGAATAGATGATTTACCATTTAATCCAGAATTGAAATATAGAGCATCACTTTCAGTGCTTGTGAAAGAAGATAGGAAGAAAGAAATTTATGTTGTCGGAGCTCCCGAGGCCGTTCTTGCCCATTCTTCTTTTATGCTTGGGGAAAAAGGAGAAAAAAAGATAACCGAAGAAGAGAAACAGGAAATTCTAGCTGAAACGCAGGGTTTGGCAAAGAAGGCAATGAGGGTTCTTGGCTTAGCTTACAAGATAACCCCTGCCAGCACAGATAATTTGTCAGAAGATTTGGTCAATGACCTTGTTTTGGTTGGGGTTGTCGGTATGCTAGATCCTCCAAGGCCCCAGGTAAAGGAGGCAATTGCTAAAGCCAAGAAAGCAGGTATCAGAGTTATTATGAAAACGGGAGACCATAAGGACACAGCTGTTGCCGTCGCTAAAGAGATAGGGATGATTGGCGAAAAGACAAAAAGTAAGTGTCCGGAGGTTCTTACTGAACAAGACTTGCTAAAGCTTTCAGAAGAAGAGTTTGAAGAAACAATAAAACATGTTTCTATTTTTGCCAGGTTAACTCCTGCCATGAAATTAAGAATTGTTGAGGTTTTACAGAAACAAGGCCATATTGTTGCCATGACAGGAGACGGGGTTAATGATGCGCCAGCACTTAAAAGAGCGGATATCGGAGTTGCCATGGGTATAATTGGCACTGATGTGGCAAGGGAATCAAGCGATATTGTGCTCGCTGATGATAATTTTGCCTCTATTGTAAATGCAATAGAAGAAGGAAGAACTGTTTTTACGAATACAAGACAGGCAAGTTCTTTTCTAATCACTACTAATTTTGCGGAAAGTATAAGTATTATAACTACGATGCTCCTTGGTCTTCCATTGCCATTATTGCCTACTCAGCTGTTATGGCTCAATTTGGTTACTGATGGGGTTACCGATGTTGCCTTAGCCGCTGAACCAAGTCATGAGGACGTTTTGGAAGAGCCTCCACGAAAGGCAAAAGAAAATATTTTATCAAAAGAAATCATACCTTTCATTCTCATCATGGCCGGTATTATGGTTATTTTTACATTGATTATTTTTAAGATCTATTTACCAGGCGGAATAGAAAAGGCAAGGACAGGGGCATTTACTGTTATGGCATTCACTCAATTATTCAATGTTTTAAATATGCGTTCACTTAAAAGGTCTATTTTCAAGATAGGCCTTTTTAGCAATAAATTTATAGTCGCATCTCTTGTAGCCTCTGTTTTTCTGTTAGCCATGGTACTTTATGTCCCATTTTTCCAGGGCGTATTTCAATTTGTGCCCTTAGGCTTATTAGAAATACTCATTATAATCCTTTTATCGTCTTCGGTATTATGGTTAGGTGAGTTGTACAAATATTTGAGACCACGGGACGGGCAAAAATAAGGAGAATGCTTAGATGTTAAAATGCCACACGCAACCGAAGGTTTAATTTTATGAAATATAAATTCGCAACTGCGATAAGCTGTATTGATGGGAGAACTCAGAAGCCTGTAATTGATTTTGTGAGAAAAAGAATCTCAGTCGATTATGTTGATATGATAACCGAACCCGGTCCTGATAAAATTTTGAGCAAAAACAAGCAAAAAAATCTTATTAAATCTATTCAACGTAAAATATTAATTTCCATAGAAAAACATAAGTCAAAACACATCATTATTGTAGGGCATTACGGATGTGCCGGTAATCCTGTTGGCGAGAAAGAACATCGCAAGCAGATAAAAAGAGCAATGCAGATTATCAATAGCTGGGATCTGAAACTATCTGTTCGCGGCATATGGTTGGATAAGGATTGGAAAGCTACTTTTATTTCATGAATAAAAAAAATATATATGGACTCTGGGCTGGCCGTATAAAAGATTCTTGCATGCGGATTTTACATTTGTTACTATTATAATATTATGGAGGAAAAAATGAATACTAGTTCTTGGCTTTCACAAATTTCTTTTAAACAGCGAATTTGGTTGTTTTCGGCTTTAGCGGGAATGCTTGCGATCGTAGCCCTTGGAATTTTGATGGACTCACCGGGTGAGTTAAAAGAAACAACCAATTTCAACATTGATATGTCTATTCGAGATATTGCCCCCAAACTTGGAGTTACAGGTAAAGGCCTTGCCAGGGAACTTGAACTGCCGCTTGACGTTTCTAAGGAAAAACCAGTTCGAACATTAGGTGTGGCACGCGAAGAACTTGATCATGCCATTGAACATATTCTATCCCATCGTGATGCTACGCTTAAATATTGTGTTTATGCGGCACTGGTTCTCTTGGGACTTGTATTTCTTGTGAGGCTAGGGCGTCCCGATGGCTCTGATATTAAAAATCGCCGTACTTGGTACCCAAAAACCCCATATGTTATTGCTCTCTTGTTTTCTGTAATAGTAGCCGGATTCATTCTTGGCAAATCACCTAATCCCATGGAGGGTACAGTTAAAATTTTCAAGTCCATGATAGGTCTTTATCCCGATCCAATGCTTAAACTAGTAGCCTTTACCTTCTTTATTATATTAGCCATTGTTGGGAATAAGATGATTTGTGGCTGGGCGTGCCCTTTTGGCGCTTCGCAAGAGCTTATTTACAGCATACCAATTTTGCGAAAAATCAAAAAAAGGAAACTTCCATTTGTATTCACAAATATAATTCGTGTAGGCCTTTTTATTGCTGTGCTTCTTCTTATGTTTGGAATCATTGGAGGACGCAGGGGATTTATAATTTACCACTATCTTAACCCCTTTAACCTATTTAATCTTGATTTCGAAGCATTCAGTATTCTGCTGACAGTAATCATTGCCTTGTTGGTATCATTCACTATCTACCGCCCATTTTGTCAGTTCATTTGTCCTTTTGGCCTTGTTTCCTGGATAGTTGAGCGATTCAGTATTTTCCGTGTTCGAATTGACAAAGAGAAATGTACCCAATGCGGTGCTTGCATAAAGGCATGCCCCCTAGAAGCCGCAGAAGGCCGGGTTAAGGGCAAGAAAATGCCGGCAGATTGTTTTAGTTGTGCTCGTTGCTTGAATGTTTGTCCGGTTGATGCCATTCAGTATGCATCTTCTTTAAAGAAAGGCATAAAATAATTTCTAGACTGATTAGATTTAACAGGTTAAGCAGATGAACGAGTGGGACGGTTTAGCAATCGAAAATTTTATATAACATAAAGAATATAAATAAGTTATGAAAAAAGTCTACATCCGTACTTTCGGATGGCCGAAGGTTACGTTGGCTCGGGATGGCATTGGAGCTGTTAAGGAAGATAAGTGATTATGAATAGAAGAGTTAGGATAATTTTCAGAATACAAGAAAAGATGAATTAAAAAAGATGGAAAAATCTTTAGGCATATGTATAGGAGCATCAACTATAAGGATTGTTGAGCTCCTCTGGAACAATGGAGAATTTAGCATAGGAAAGACCTCTGTAATGAGCCACCAGTGCAATCCGAAGAACATATTTTTGGAAGAGATTAAGAAATTTGACTTTCAATCTTATGATTATGCTTGCATAACAGGGAGAAGATTTAAAGACGCTATAAGTTTACCTAAGATAACAGAGCCCAAGGCTACAGAATATGCACTAAAACATTACCTGAGAGGAAAGGGGGAAAGATTTAATGCCCTAATAAGCCTTGGAAGCGAAAACTTCATCCTGTATGAATTGGATGAGGGGGGAAATATAATTACGGTCCAAACAGGAAACAAATGCGCTTCAGGAACTGGAGAATTCTTTCTGCAACAGATAAGGCGAATGAACGTTGATCTGAATAAGACTATCAGGCTGGCCAAACACTCAGAGCCCTACTATGTATCTGGAAGATGTTCTGTGTTCTGCAAAAGTGACTGTACTCATGCCCTCAATAAAGGCATACCTGTTGGCAGGGTGTGCGCTGGCCTTGGGAATATGATTGTTGAGAAGATTTTAGAACTTCTCCGGTCTACAAAAAATGAAGATATCCTTCTTGCGGGAGGGGTTACAAAAAATAGTTTCGTTATTGAAAGACTGAATAAAAAGATAAAGAACCTGGTTATACTGGAGCACGCCGATATTTTTGAGGCTTTAGGAGCAGCCATATTTGCTTATGAAAAAAAGAAAAAACCTTATACCATGATGCTCAAAGAGGAGAAGACATCCTTCACCACCCTGCCACCGTTAGAGGAATCACGGAAACTGGTTAGGTTCGAGAACCATGAGATGGGTATTGTCACCGAGGGCGATGAGTACATTCTGGGTTTAGATGCTGGTTCAACAACAACTAAAGCCATACTATTAAGAACAAAGGATGACAAGATAGTTGCATCAGTTTACCTCAGAACCAGTGGAGATCCTGTTAAGGCATCCAGGCAGTGCTATGCTGAGATTAACACAAAGTTACGTGGAACAAAAATAGACATAATAGGGCTGGGGGTTACGGGGTCAGGAAGAAAAATTGCAGGGCTCTGCGCGTTAACTGATGGCATAATAAATGAGATAATCGCTCATGCAACTGCTGCAGCATTTTTTGATAAAGAGGTTGATACGATTATAGAGATCGGTGGCCAGGACGCAAAATATACCTATCTTGTGAACGGGGTTCCTTGCGATTATGCCATGAACGAGGCCTGTTCTGCCGGAACAGGTTCTTTTCTTGAGGAGGCAGCAAAAGAAAGCCTTGACATAAACTATCTTGATATCCAGGATATTGCATTAAAGGCAAAAAATCCGGCCAACTTCAATGACCAATGCGCAGCCTTCATAAGTAGCGACATAAAAAATGCTTCCCATGAAAGTATAAGCAAGGAAGATATAGTTGCAGGCCTGGTTTACTCTATTTGCATGAATTATAACAACAGGGTAAAAGGCTTAAGGAAAGTCGGGAAAAAGATATTTATGCAAGGAGGTGTCTGCTATAATAATGCGGTGCCCCTGGCAATGGCAGGTATATTAAGAAAAGAGATTACCGTACCCCCTGAACCCGGTCTTATGGGCGCTTTTGGCGTTGCCTTGGAGATAAAAAAAAGAATTGCTATGGGTTTGATGAAAAAATCCAGATTTTGCCTGAAAGAACTTGCCGGTAGGGGGGTTGAATATGGAAAAAGCTTTACCTGCCCTGGAGAACTTGAAAATTGCGATAGGGGTTGCACTATAAACATAATAAGCTTGAATGGGAAGAATTATCCTTTTGGAGGGATATGCAACAAATATTACAATATCATGCATCATTTATTTATTGATCCAAAACCCTTTGATATCGTTGACAGAAGACAGAAGCTTGTTTTTGATTGTGGTAAAGAAAAAGGTTCGGCAAACCCCATTAGAAATCATAGATTTTCTAATGGGGCAAGGATTTCTAACGGGGCAAAAAGAGTAGGAATCTCAAGGTCTTTTCTTGCCAACCTGCTCTATCCCCTGTATTACCATTTCTTTTCTGAACTGGGTTTAGGTGTAGTATTATCAGAGGCTGTTGATAGGGAGGGGGTAAAGAGAACCTGCTCTTCTTTTTGTTTCCCTGCGGAGATTAGCTACGGGATGTTTATGGATCTGGTTAAAAAGAAGCCCGATTATATATTTCTTCCCCAAATTAGTGAACTTTATGTAGAGAGAAGTCAAAGCTACGAGCCTGAGCATCAAAGCTCATGTCTCATATTGCAGAGTGAGCCCTATTACCTGAGAAGCACATTCAGAGATATTGATATTCCCATAATCTCTCCGGTTTTGAACTTCTCCCGGGGCTGGGAAAGCACCCAAGAGCGGTTTGTCGAAATTGGCAAGGAGCTCGGATATGATAAAGATAAATCAACAGGTGCCTTCAGGTATGGGCTAGCCAAACAAAACGAGTTTTTTAAGAAGAAAAAAGAGCTGGGGGATAAGGTACTAAAGGAAATAGAGAATGATAAATCAAAGATAGGAATAGTCCTGTTTGGGAGACCTTATAATGCATTTGCTGATGAAGCTAATTTAGGCATACCCCGGAAATTTGCTTCTCGAGGCGTTTACATCATCCCCTTTGACTGCCTGCCTTACGAGCATGAAGTCTCTATAGAGAATATGAACTGGGCTCTTGGCCAGGAGATTATTAAGGCCGCCCATTTTGTCAAAAAGCACCAGCAGCTTTTCGGAACCTTCGTAACCAATTTCAGTTGTGGACCTGACTCGTTTATAGTAGGGTATTTTAGGGATATAATGAACACCAAACCGTCGCTAACCCTGGAGCTTGACTCACATAGCGCTGATGCCGGGATTAATACAAGGATAGAGGCATTCCTTGATATTGTGATAAGGTATAGAAAGCTCGCAATTCGGGATAGGGAGGAACTTCCCTTTACAAGAGCAGAACTTGTCTGGAAAAATGGAAAGCCGCTTTACATATCAAGTGAGAATGAATTATATTCGTTAAAGGATCCGCGAATAAAAATAATTATCCCCTCAATGGGTAGAGCTGCGACAGAACTTATATCTGCGGCATTTAGGGGGCTTGGATTTAATGCGGAGGCTGTGCCCCTTCCCGATTTTAAGACCTTGATGATCGGGCGTAGCAACACATCATGTAAGGAATGCCTTCCCTTGATACTGACGGTAGCCTCGGTTTTGGATTATATCAAAAAAAGAAAGAATAAAGATGAATTGTTGTTGTACCTTATGCCAACTGTTAGCGGGAACTGCAGGTTCTCGCAATATTATGTGTTTATTAAAAGGTTACTTGAGAAAAAGAGAATAAAAAACGTTGCCCTTCTCACCTTTACCAGTGAAAATGGTTATGCTGGCCTGGGTCCTTTGAGGGCAATTACGTTGTTGAAAGCAGGTATAACCGCGGATATCATGGATGATATTAAGAATGCGCTGCTTGTTCTGGCGATGGACAAGCAAAAGGCAGATCGCGTATTCAATGCAGGGTGGGATAGGCTTATAGCCTGTTTTGAAAATGGATGTAAAGGATTTTATAAGACTTTAAAGGAGATTTCATCTGATCTGGCAAAGATCAAGCTTAGATACGAGATAAGCAAAGCCAAAAAGGTCCTTTTGGCAGGCGAAATTTATGTCAGGAAGGATGAGTTTTCATCTCAGGGTATTATTACCGCCCTTAAAAAGAGAGACATTATAGTGAAGAGGTCTCCGGTGATGGAATGGATATATTATGTTGACCATATTGTTAAAAACCAAATCAAACCCAAATTTACGCTTGCTAAGAAAACAGAGTTCTTTTTGAGGCAGGTTATAAAGACCGGACTCGAGAAAAAGATAAAGCATATTCTTTCATATTCCGGGCTCTATGAATATGAAACTATTGACATTGATGAAATTATGAGGATAGGAAGCGCCTTTATCGATCCAGCCCTTACCGGTGAAGCAATCCTTGTAGTAGGCGCATTCTTTAAGGAGATTTTAAAGACTGTTCATGGCGTTATTTCAATCGGTCCCTTTTCATGTCTTCCTACAAGGGTAATAGAATCGATATTGTCTCAAGAATCAAGAGTGGCAGGAAATAGCCGCCTCGATTTTTTGGAAAACCTTAATGAACTACAAAGGTTCGATACCTTACCTTTTTTCTCTCTCGAATGCGACGGCAATCCCTTTCCTCAGATAATAGAATCGAGGATTGAAGCCTTCTCCCTTCAGGTCGAACGGCTTTATGATACCCTCAATTCTGATAGAATAAAATAAGCCTTCGGTTTTTGTAATCGAGCTGAAAATAGAGAAATAAAATGACAACTTTAGGAAAATCAAGAGGTTGTGACAATACTTAGATTTGCATTTGAAGCAATTAAATGGTATAATTGTATCAGATATTGAAGCGATTAAGATACCTAATCGCTTCAGGAGAATAGGGTAGATGAAGTATATTTGGGGACGTAAAAACTGGTTTGATTTCAAATATGACGATACGGTTTTACTTAAGCCATTAAGCGAGCTTAGAGTCTTGCAGGGGAAGCTATTGGGCCGTATCGCGTCCCTTGACATTAAGCTTGAAACTGAGGCTCAGGGAGCTATTTTGGTTGAAGAAGCCATCCGGACTGCGGAAATCGAAGGGCAAAAACTAAACCACGAAGCGGTTCGATCATCCGTAGCCGTGAGGCTTGGACTACCGCACGGTATCGGCCCGCATGACAGGCATGTTGATGGACTTGTGGATGTTCTCTTGGATGCGGTCCGTTTTCATGATAAACCCTTAACACTGGAACGGCTTAATGGCTGGCATGCGGCATTGTTCCCTTCAGGATATTCGGGCTTGCGAAAAATAAAAACAGGTAAAGTTCGAGGCAGCGAGCCTATGCAGATTGTATCTGGACCCGTTGGTAAGGAAAAGGTGCATTTTGAGGCATTGCCGAAGGATCGCCTTGGTGAGGAGATGCGCCTTTTCCTGAAGTGGTGGAATTCGTCACAGGGGAGTATGGACGGTATCTTGCGAGCGGCCACGGCGCATTTACGTTTTTTGACAATTCACCCTTACGAAGACGGCAATGGACGTTTGGCTAGAGCCTTAACGGACATGGCTTTGGCTCAGGAGGAAAAACTAAAGGTGAGGTTTTATAGTGTCTCTTCCGAAATTATGCGCTCAAGGAGTAAATATTATAAAATCCTTGAGGATGTGCAACAATGTCGTCTTGATGTGACAGAATGGTTTTTGTGGTTTGTCAAATGCGTTGCGGCATCTATTGAAAATTCACGCGATATTATTGCGGGCGTATTCATGAAGGTTGATTTCTGGAATCAGCATGCCCAAGATGAGCTTAACGAGCGACAGAAAAAAGTTATTAATCGTATGTTAGAGACCGGGCCGGGTAATTTTGCCGGTGGACTAGCAACGCGCAAATATGTAAGTATTGCTAAGACGAGCCGTGCTACGGCATTCCGCGAGATTTCAGATATGCTTGATAAAAAAATCCTGCGCCAATTGCCTGGCAAAGGCCGTAGCGTTCATTATGATCTAATCTGGCCGAGAACAGACAAACAAGAATCATGAAGGGTTAAGGAGCTCATAGAATTGTTTAAATTTTAATGCAAACTTATGCCAAAGAAGATTTTCATCCGCAGTTTTGGATGCCAGATGAATGTAAAAGATAGTGA
Source organism: Candidatus Omnitrophota bacterium (assembly GCA_030605095.1). Lineage (GTDB taxonomy): Bacteria > Omnitrophota > Gorgyraeia > JABMRN01 > RBG-13-46-9. The sequence continues at coordinate 72,333 of JAUWBJ010000001.1, forward strand.
GTTTATGGTGGGGCTCTTTTTGGAGAAGGGTTGTAAGCTTACTGATTCTCCGGAAGATGCCGATATCATTCTATTTAATACCTGCTCGGTGAGAGAACATGCCGAAGAACGCGCTATAAGTAACATGGGGCATTTGATGAAACAATATAAGAACAAAGTATACGGCATGGTAGGATGTATGGCACAAGCATTGAAAGATAAACTTTTTGAAAGGTTGCCGGCGCTTGATCTTGTTTGCGGAACAGGAGAAATTGCAAGATTGCCGGAACTAGTCAAAGAGGCTGCAAAGAATAAAGTTTTAGCCCTTGACAACTTAAATGCGCCTTTGCCCGAATTAAAGCCCTCTTACAGGCAAAGCAATAAACACGCCTATGTGTCCATAATGAGGGGATGTAATAATTTTTGTAGCTATTGTATTGTTCCATACGTGAGGGGAAAGGAGCGTTCGAGAAAAGTTGAAGATATCGTTAATGAGATAAAGGATTTGGCAGAGAGGGGTATTAAAGATATTACGCTTTTGGGGCAGAATGTGAACTCATATATAGGAAGAGCGTATAACGTAGAGCGTATAGCGGATAGTAATAAGAAAAAAATGTGCAATTTTGTTCAATTATTAAAATATATAAATAACATTGATGGCATTGAGAAGATTAGTTTTATGACCAGTCACCCTAAAGATGCAAATGTAGAATTGTTCAAAGCAATGAAAGAATCAGACAAGGTAGTTAAGCACCTTCATCTGCCTTTGCAATCCGGCTCTGATAGAATTCTAAAACTAATGAACAGGGGTTATACGAGAAGGAAGTATTTAAATCTTGTTAGAAAAGCAAGGAATATTATGCCTGGGCTTCGCCTAACGACAGATGTTATCGTCGGCTTTCCCACCGAGACAGAGAAAGATTTTAATGATACCTTAAATTTGATGAAAGAGATAAAATTTGACCTGGCGTATATATTCAAATATTCGCCTCGTCCCGGAACAGGGGCAGCTCGCCTAAAAGACAGTATACCGGAAGATACCAAAAAGAAGAGACACAAGATTCTGTTAGATTTGCAGAGAGAAATACACAGATTCATACAGATAAAAGAACAGATTCACACAGATAAATTATGCGAAGAACTATCATCTTTTTAATAATAGCTTTTATTTTATTTAGCCCTACACTGGTGCTGGCCCGGCAAATTTCTAAAATAGATTTTATCGAGGATATAAATATTTTATTTCTTAAGGAAGATTATACCGGTTTAATCAAAAATGCAGAAAAAAACTTCAATTTTTATCGGTTTAATAGAAAGGAAAAGAAAGAGGTTTTATATTTAATGGGATTATCTTACGTTAAGTTAGATAATTTTAGCGAAGCGCGAAAAATGTTTCATAAAATTTTAGCGATGAAAGGTGGTAAACTTAGACAAGACGCTTATATAGGCATAGCCGATTCATATTTTCACGAAAAAAGTTTTAGCAAAGCAATCAGCGTGTATGAAGACGTGTTGAGAATATACCCGAGGAGCGATAGACTAAGCACTATATATTATAATCTCGGAGCCATCTTTAAAGCAAGAAAGGACTTGTATAAAGCAAACTATTATTTTGGGAAGATTAAAAAACTATATAAGAGGAGCTTCGAAGCCGACAAGTCCGCGTATTTACCAACCAAGAGAAGGCCGGATTATTACATTGTTCAGCTGGGAGCATTTAAAAGCCTAAGAAATGCAAAGAAATTAGTTAGAAGGTTAAGGAGAAAAAAATATGATTCCTATATCCAGAAGGCCAAAAAGGATGGGAATGTTTTATATAAAGTAAGAGGGGGTAAATTCTCGAACAAATATTACGCTACGCGACTCTTAAGGAGGCTTAAGAAGAGCGGCTTTTCGGCGAAGATTATTGTGGAATAAATTGAGAAATAGATTGACAACTCCCCACGCATCAATGCGGGGGATTCCCCATCCTCACGGATTGGGTTTCCTGTTTCGCAGTCGGAACCAACGCTCCAACTCCACAGGCTTAACATCCCATCTGTCCGACGGTACACGAAAAATCTATCACAAACAGAGGCAAATGTCAAGAGAAAAACTTATATCCCCATTGCTAAAGCAAGAGGCTTTACGGCGTTCTTCGGTAATAGTTATAATAGGCCCTACCGCAGTTGGGAAAACGCCCCTCGCTATAAAACTGGCAAAGAAAGTCAATGGAGAGATAATTTCGGCGGACTCCATGCAGGCCTACAAAGGCATGGATATAATAAACCAGAGACCCACTGGGCTTCAACAAAAGTGCGTAAAACACCATTTCATAAGTTTCTTAAGTCCGTCGGATGAATATAACGCTAGCGCCTTTTCCAAAATGGCTAAAAAAACAATCCAGGATATAATTAGAAGGAAAAAAGTTCCCATTGTCGCGGGCGGTAGCGGCCTTTATGTAAAAGCGCTTGTGGACGGAATTTTTCCGTCGAAAGGAAAGAACGAAGATATAAGAAAAAGATTCGAGAAACTTGCCGATGAGAAGGGTGTTCTATTTTTATACAATAGGCTTAAAGATATAGATCCCGCTTCGGCTCAAAACATACACCCGAATGACTTAAGAAGGATTATAAGAGCACTCGAGATATACGAGGTTGAGAAAAAGACAAAATCCAGTTTAAAGGCAAAAACAAAAGGCATAAAAGACGAATACGATGTCAGGATTTTCGGTTTGATTATGGATAGAGATAAGTTATACGGAAGGATTAATAAGAGAGTAGACTTGATGTTTAAAAAAGGTATCATCGAAGAGGTTAAAAAACTTTTACGTTTAAATTTAAGCATAACCTCGAAAGAAGCGCTCGGGATTAAACAGATAAAAGGATATTTAGATAAAAGATATGACTTAGAAAAGGCAAAAGAGCTTTTAAAAAGAGACACACGGCGATTTGCCAAGCGGCAGCTTACCTGGTTTAGAGCCGATAAACGAATTATATGGTTAAATGGAAAAAGCATTACTCGTAACATTAAAGCTAAAGCAGAGTAGAGACCTGTGGAGTCCGGAGGAGAGGCAGGATGAGCTTTCGGAGCTTGCCAGGTCAGGACGCGCAGAGGCTGTCGAGGGGATGATTGTGACGCGAGAAAAACCATCGCCCGCTTATTTTATAGGAAAAGGAAAAGTTGAGGAGATATCGCAGCTTTGTACGGAAAAAGACATAGATGTTGTCATGTTCAACAACGAGCTTACAGGAACGCAACAAAAGAACCTGGAGGATATCATAAATACCAAGACAATAGACCGCACACAGCTTATTTTGGATATTTTCGC